>DASZFB010000275.1:0-4150 GCA_035940275.1 Candidatus Eremiobacteraceae bacterium
GAGGTACTGTTCATCCTTGGGGTAGTAGCGAGCTTTTGAGATATCCGCGCCGGCGAAGGCTTTGATGTCATCGTACGAATCCCAGAGCGAAATAGTGAATACTTCGGCTTCGTCTCCGTTTGGGCGTACAAACATCAGCGCGCCGCGATTGCCTTGGCAGCTGCGGTAATCGCGTATCCCAGTATCCTCGATGTAGCGAACGTACTCAGCCGAGTCCTTTGCGCGGATGCGTCCGTGCCACACTCTCGCGATCACGGTTGTTCCGATGTCACCGGCGGAACCACTCGAGCGCATTCTTGCGCTCAGAGAACCACGCCGTGGGGAAAATCGCCGGACCGTCGATTTGCTCTTTGCCCCCGGACTCCATCGTGCCCGGAAAACCCGCGGGTACAATAAAGGCAAATTTCTGCACGCCGGCAGAGCCGTAACGCGGAATAATGCAATCGTTGCGCCATGGCACAAACCCTTCGACCGGGCGATGGTGAAACTCAAGGCCATCGACCAAAAGATATTTTGGCCTGAGGATTTCTGCTTGAAGCGCGAACAATGCTAGGGAGGCGCGCATGCCGGGGTCACCCATGTCGGCGGTTGACGGCAGCCAGCGCAACTCTACAATGTTCTCTGCCTCATGATACAAATAGATGCCCCACGGGTTTCGCGCACGTTCCGTCGCCATGATGTCTCCCCTTGAGCGCTAACCTAGGCCGCGGCGTGCGACCTCGAGGTTGATGATGAGGCTGGGCAATAGCCGCACAAAGGCGCCGTTGATCCGCCGCAGCTCGAGGCGTTTTGTTTCGTCAATGTCACATGACTCGAGCAAATCGTCGCTCAAGTGCAGCCGGTGTGGCAATAATTTGGCTGCGTCTGCCGCTGCTCTTGCAAGTTCACGGACGAGCGCGTGATACTGCTCGCCTGCAACGAGGGGCTTGCAATCCTTCCACCACACCTCAAGCCAATCGGGATAGGACGCCATCGCCCGATATTCCGTCTCGATGAAGGGCAGACCAAGGGTTGCCCTCATGTCTTCATAAATCGAACGCACGCGCGGCGGTGCGTCGCGTTCTTCGATGAGCGTGAAGCGCACGCCCCGAAACTCCTTCGGCCGCTCGCGTTCTTCTTCTCGATGCGGACCCTTCGTGCCAACGCCACCGACCGGCATGTGGCGCAGCGTCGCATCGACCGCGCTTGCTAAGATTGCGAGCTTTGGATTGACTTGCGTGAAGAGATCAACGATCTCGCGCATCCGTTGCAGGTCAGATTCGGGAACAGCGCGAGCGCGCAGCATAGCCGCGTGATCGACGATCGGCCAGCCGTCCGTTCCGCCACGCACCCTTGCATCAATGGAGCCTGCGAGTTCCCCAAACTCAAGCGTAAGCACGCTTGGCCGCAAGCGGCGCCAGGTAAGGTCGAGAAATCTCGGATATGCGGCCCACGCTTGAAAGATGAGGTTGACGAGAGGAACGCGCAACGCGCTCTTGATGTCGCGAAATGCTTCGCGCGCACGCTCGTCGGTTGTCTCGCTCTCTCGTACCAGCGGGATACTTTGCATCTACTCCCCTATGGGCGTTCGCTGCGGCTCGACGTCAGTGCGCAAGTGCAGCTCTTTGAGGATGGCCGGTTCGACCTGTGTTGGAGCATTCACCATAACATCTTGGAAACGCTGGTTCTTCGGAAACGCGATCACCTCACGGATCGATTCTCCACCAACCATAAGGAGAATGATGCGATCTACCCCGAGGGCGATGCCACCATGTGGCGGAGCCCCATACTCGAACGCCTCGAGCAGAAAGCCAAACCGAGCTTCAACCTGCTCGGGCGTGTAGCCGAGCATGTCGAAGATCCTGCGTTGCATGTTGGGGTCGTGGATTCGGATCGATCCGCTACCGAGCTCCATGCCGTTTAACACCACGTCATAGTGCTGAGCGCGCAACAGGAGCGGATCGCCCGCGAGCGATTCGGTTCCAGGTGCAGGTGCCGTGAACGGATGGTGTGCGGGCTGCAGAGCACCGCTCTCTTCGTCGCGCTCGAAGAGCGGGAAATCAAGCACCCAGCAAAACGCAAATGTTTTAGGGTCGCGCAGCCCCTTCTCGTCCGCGATGTGCAGACGCAACTTTCCGGCAATCGCTTGGGCAGCAGCGATATCGTCCGATGCCATGTAGATTGCGTCGCCATCGCCCGCGGCAGTCGTCGCGCGCAAGTTGGACAGAAGCCCCTCTGTGAGCGCCGACTTGGGTAGTGACGACTTGACACCGTCCGGTGCAAAGGCGATCCACGCCAAACCCTTTGCGCCGAATCCGGCGGCGACTTCGCCGAGAGCATCGAAGTCACGTCGCGAGCGGCTGGCGCCGCCCGTCTCCGCGATTGCAATGATCGCTTTGCCCGCAGCGAGTGCGTTCGCGAAAATCTTGAACTCGGTGCCGGCAAATGCGCTGCCGACGTCGTGCAACTTCATGCCAAAACGTAGATCCGGTTTATCCGAGCCGTAGTCGCGCATGGCCTCGGCGTGTTTGAGGCGCACGAAAGGCGTTTGCACCTTCACGCCGAGCGCCGCGTCAAACATGTGCGCGAGCGTACCTTCCATGACTGTGATAATGTCTTCTTGCGTAGGAAACGTCATTTCGAGGTCGATCTGCGTGAATTCCGGCTGCCGGTCAGCGCGCGTGTCTTCGTCGCGGAAGCAGCGCGCGATCTGGAAGTAGCGATGAAAACCGGCCACCATGAGCAGCTGCTTGAAGAGCTGCGGCGACTGCGGCAGTGCGTAGAATGCACCGGGGTGCAGGCGGCTCGGCACGACAAAGTCGCGTGCGCCTTCGGGCGTCTGTTTGATCAGCATCGGCGTTTCTATCTCGAAGAAGCCTTGCGAATCAAGATAGTCGCGCACCGCCTTGACAGCACGATGTCGTAGTTCAATGTTGCGCTGCAAACTTGGGCGGCGTAGATCGAGATAGCGGTAGCGGAGACGAAGGCTCTCGTCGACGTCCCCGTCCGTGTGAATGGGAAAGGGCGGCGTCTTCGACCGATTGAGAACGTCGAGGGCCTCTGCGGCAATTTCGATTTCGCCGGTCGTGAGCTTCGCATTTTCTGTTCCGACTGGCCGTCGACGCACGGTGCCTTGCGCCGACACAACGTCCTCCGACCGCAGCGTGGAGGCGAGCTCCGTGGCTTCACGCGCACCGCGCGGGTCGAAGACAACCTGGGTGATGCCGAAACGATCGCGCAGGTCGATGAAGATCAGCCCGCCGTGATCGCGCGTGCTGTTCACCCAGCCTCTGATCTCGACCGTAGCGCCTTCGTCTTTGGCATTGAGCTCGCCGCACGTGACGCGTCGCGTCTGGCTCACGATGCGTCCGAACTTTCCCGCAGTGCGCGCTTGATGCCGCTGACGTAATGATACTGATAAGCGATTTGCCGCGCGATGAAGGGCCAGGTGTTTTTGCGTGGCGCCTCAACGCTTGCGCCGGCGCGTTCGAGCGCGCGCCGAAGAGACGGCGCCGCGCGCAATGCTGAGTGCAACCACAATGAAACCGGCGTCATGCCTAAATTTGCCTTTACCATGAGATCTTGATGTTTGCGATAAAAACGGACCGTTGAAACGCCGGCCAGCTCCATACGACCGACCTGCTCTGCGAACCCGACCGGATGCCAATGATAATTTATTGCTTCCGGGTCGTAAAGAATTTCTACGCCGTCTTTCTGGAGTCGATAGCCCAATTCCAAGTCCTCGTGTCCGTATCCCGTGAACTGTTCGTCGAAACTCCCGACACGGAGCAAGTCTTCTCGTCGCACCGATGCGTTGCCGGTGAGGAAATAGAGCCATCCCAGTCGCCGGCGCGTGGCCGGATGGAGAGGGCGCCGGCTGGCGGGGTTCTCGCGTTGCAGCCGATAGTCGTCGAGCGAGCGGACTTGCAACTCACACCCGACAATCGCGATGCGTTTGCCGGCATGCTGGCGGTGACCCAGTGCGTGCCGCTCGAGCAGTTCAGGTGACGCGAGAATGTCCGCATCGGTGAAAAATACGACCGGCGCTCGCGCCGCCTCGATGCCCGCGTTACGCGCCGCGCCGCGACCGCCATAGGCGCCCGGAATGTAACGAACGCGCTCGTGTTCGCGGGAGCACATGTCTCGAACGTACTCTGCCGTGCCGTCGGTG
>DASZFB010000276.1:0-17900 GCA_035940275.1 Candidatus Eremiobacteraceae bacterium
CGCGACAAACCTACTATCGATGGTTGATGGATCGGATAGCGTTGTAAAACGGACCTAAAGGTCCGTCGCTTCAAAGGTCCGTTGCAAGTCTAGGATCCGGTCCCTTTGTAGTGGTTGAGGCCGACACGCCAAAATAAGTACGCGCCTGCGAACCACAGTGCACCCACAACGGGCGTGAGCCAGCCCAACACCGGGTTAATCGTGTACCCCGCTTCGGCAGTCTTGTGGAGCAGCGTCGTCGCCGGAAAATAATTCATGAACGCAAACGGGAATACATACGCGAGCATGATGCGCACCGGGCGGTTATAAATGGACAGGGGATAGCGCGTAAAATCGTTCTCGAGCGACATCACGACCCAGCGCAGTGTATCCAGCCGTATCACCCAAAACGATAGCGTCGCAACTGCAAGCTGCACGGCGAAATCGATCAGCGCTCCGCCAAGAAACGCAAACACGAGCAAGGCCGTCGAGGCGACTGTCCATTGCAAATGCACGACCCCTTGCGCAAATCCAAAAAAGACCAGCGCGATGACGAGCTCGTCCGGCCAAATCTGACCGGGCTGCGAGAGGACTTGGAAAAGCGGGTCGAGCGGCCGCACGAGGAAGCGATCGAAGCCACCCTCACGTACGTGGTCGGGCACATTGCCGACGGTAAAGAAGAACGTATTATTGAGAGTGTGACCGACCATGTACAGTGCGTACAGGAAGAATACTTCTTGCCAGCGCCAGCCGTTCATGAACGGGAAGCGCGACATCATGATCCAGATCGTGCCGACCGCAACACCGTGGTAGATGATCGTAAAGACAAACCAGATGAAGAAATTCGCCTTGTACTCTAACAGCGTTAACGTGTTGAGCCGCCAGAATTGGCGATAGGTCGCGAGGTATCTGCTAGCCACCTTGAATGACCACCCGGCGTTCGCCGACACGCCATAGCGCAAACGCGAACACGCCGAAGATCACCGCCCACATGACCTGAAAGCCGAGCGTGGTCATGATCTGCGGTCCTGCAACCTTACCGATGTAGATCGACAGCGGCGCATTGTAGATGGCAGCAAAAGGCGACGCAAACGCGAGCTGCTGTAAAAGACCGGCGGGAAAGAAATACAGTGGTACAAGCGAGCCGCTCAACAGCGACGAAATGAATTGCACCATGAGCTGAACGCCAAAAATCTCCATCGTCCAAAACGTGATCGTGGCCATCATGAGGTCGAGGAAAAAGTTGACGACGAAGCCGAGCGCGACGCTCGCGATGAAGGCTAAGAGGGCGACGGGTGATGACGGGAGGTTGAGGTGGACGAGGAACAGCGACAAGAGCAACGCTGGGATGATCTGCAGCGCCGCGAATGAGGTCTGGCCGACGGTGTCCGCGAACACGTAGAGCGGCACCGAGATAGGGCGCATGAGGTCGATGGCGATCGACCCCTCCCGAATCTTCTCGCGAATGATGTACGCGCCGTTCACGCCGTAGATGAGATCGAGCAGCAACGCAAACGTCGCGTATGTGATCATTGCCGAGAGCGAAATACCGGCTTGCGCGCCGTTGTTGCGATAGAGCGCGGTCCACAAGGTTGAAAGCAAAAAGACGCGGAGCAACACGGAGCCGATGTGCGTAAAAACCTGTGGCCGGTACGTGCCTTCGCGTGCGAATGCACGCTTGGCGAACTCGACATATGCGCCCGCTGCCACCCTAGGCGTGGCCCTTACGGAATTTGATCTTGATCAGTGGGCTGACGTAGCGCAGCACAAGCGAGCTTGGCGCTGTGCCGGTCGACGACGCCCCGCCTATCACCCACACGACATTGCCGAGGGTAACTTGTGACATGCCATGACGAGGGCTGGGCAACCACGGACCACTGAGCCATCCGTTGATCCCAGGCTCGGATATCTCCATTGTTTGCGTCGGCTGATACGCCCGGAGGTTCTCGCCGCCGGTTGCGATCAAGCGCCCATTGACAACACTCAAGCCGAAATCAGACCGCGCTTGATGCAGGCCCATACAGGTTTGCCAGCGGCCGCGCAGAGGATCGAAGATATCGCAAAACGGGAGATTGCGCTCTTGATCGTCGCGACCCCCAACGATGGCGATCTTATCGTCGATGAGCGCAGATTGCAGCGCTTGGCGTTCGTTGCCGACGGCGTATTCATACCTAGCCCACGTGGCGGAGGGAATATCGTACACCATCATGCTTGTCGCGTCTGCGCCGTGCGAGATTGCACCGCCGATGACGTAAAGCCGCTCCCCAACTGCCTGCATCGTGGGACCAAAGCGTGGAATGGGCATTGACGGCAATTCGGTCCACGTGTCCGTGCCGGCGTCGTAGCGCCAGAACTTGTTGGTCACGAGATTCTCGATGCGCCCACCCAGGACGTAGATGGAACCGCCAACGACCGCAGCTGCTGCGTGATCGACCGGTTCGGGAATGCGAGCGGCATACGTCCACACTCCAAAACGAGACCCAGCACGCTCGGCCTCGCCGCGCGGCTCACCGGGCACGACCTGCGGTTCCCACACAAGTGTGGTGTCCATCTGCTGGTTGCGCGGACCAAAACCGCCGATGAGGTAGATTCGTCCGGCGAGGACGACGGCGGCGGCATCTTGACGGGGAGAGGGCAGACTCGGTCCGCGCACCCAGACACCTTTGTTGAGGTCTGGAGCGTCGCGGTACAAATCTGAAGGCTGTGGTATTGGCGTCGCAACGGCATCCGGGCTCTGAGACGGTGTTGCCGTCGCGGGCGGAGCCTGTGGGGTTGCGGTCGCGGGCGCCGGTTGCGTCGCAGTCGGAGTGACCTTGGCCGATACAAGCGTGCACGCGAGAATCATTGCGCCCAACAGCGCCATGTTGCGCGTTCGTGCGCGAATCACGGCAGAGCCCCCGCTGCGATCGGTTCTGCGCCCAAACCCTTGACGTAGATTTCGCGAATAATCGTTTCGAGTTCAGGCTCGGCAACCGTGACGTCCTTGAGTTCGTAGCGGCCGGCGAGCGCGACAATGAGCTCATCTGCGCGCACGCGTTCGCGGTCGAATTCCAGCGTAATGCGGCTGCCTTGCACCGAAACGACCCGGACTCCGGGTATCTCGATGTCGCATTCCTCGCAGTAACCGTCGATCTCCGCGGTGAGAATGCGATTGCGTCCGTAGCGCCGTTTGATTGCCTCGATGCTACCATCGTAGAGTTTTTGGCCATGGTCGATCAGGATTATGCGTTCGCACAGCTTCTCGACGTCGTTGAGGTCATGCGTCGTCAGAATGAAGGTCGTGCCTCGATCGCGGTTCGTGCGCGCGATAAAACCACGGATGGCTTCTTTGGCAACGACGTCCAAGCCGATCGTGGGCTCGTCGAGAAAGACGACTTGTGGTTCGTGCAGCATCGCCGCTGCGAAATCGCCCCGCATGCGTTGACCCAAGCTGAGCTGACGCACTGGTGTCCGAATGAATTCGTCGAGACCAAGGATATCGCTGAACTCGCGCAAGTTTCGCTTGTACATATCGGCCGGGATGCCGTAAATCGCGCGTAACAACTCGTAGGATTCGTTGAGCGGCAAATCCCAGTACAACTGCGTGCGCTGTCCGAAGACGACACCGATTTGCCTGCCATTCTTCGTTCGCTCGAGCCAAGGCACAATGCCGTTCACCACGCAATCGCCGCTTGTCGGCACGAGGATGCCTGTCAGCATCTTGATAGTCGTGGACTTACCCGCTCCGTTAGGGCCAATGTAGCCCACGAGTTCTCCGGCCGCGAGCTCGAACGAGACGTCACGCACCGCGACCTTATCGTCGTATGCCGTTGAGAAAAGCGACGTGAGCGTACCGAGGACGCCCTCTTTGCGTCGCCGGGTACGAAAAGTCTTTGTGAGGTGGTTGGCGCGGATGATCATCGTTTAGCCTGCGGGTGGAGTGCGGCTCTCGACGCGAATGCTTGCGCGTGACTGGAGCACGTTCCTTGGCGGACGAAAGGACAGTTGACACCGCCTTCATGTTCGTGTACGGCGCGCTCATGCGCGGGTTCGATCTTCATCAATACATGGCCGGCGCGACCTTTGTCGGTGAAGGTACGATACAGGGTAGGCTTGTCGC
Organism: Candidatus Eremiobacteraceae bacterium; assembly: GCA_035940275.1. Taxonomy (GTDB): domain Bacteria; phylum Vulcanimicrobiota; class Vulcanimicrobiia; order Eremiobacterales; family Eremiobacteraceae; genus JAFANK01. Next base: position 4,079 of record DASZFB010000276.1, read on the forward strand.
TCTCGGCCGCTATCCCGGTTTGCTTGACGGCGACGGCAACGTCGTCGGCGAGCTTTATCGCCTCGATGACGTTGCGGCAAGTCTCGAAACGCTCGACGATATTGAGGAGTTCGATCCGGCCGATCCGGACAACAGCGAGTATCTGCGCATCGTACGAGACGTGCATTGCAAAGACGGATCCACCGCTCGTGCGTGGGTCTACCTATACAATGGTGATGCGTCCGCAGCTCCAGCCGTCAAAGGCGGCGATTGGCGCCAACATCTTTAGCCGGTGCTACTCGCCCTTGGCGGAGCCTGTGATGAGGCGCGCTCCCCGGCTGTACGTCAGATACAAAAATCCCCATTGAACGAAAACAAGAATGCGGCTTTGGAATTCGACGAGATTCATCAGATGGACGAGCAACCAGATGATCCACGCGGGAAGTCCCCACAGATGAATCCCGAAAATGTTTGCAACCGCGGCTGCTCTGCCAATGACCGCCATATCGCCTATATCGAAATACCGGAATGCTGGAACCGTGGCGGCGCCGCGCGCCCGCGCTTTGATCACCTTGGCGGCGTAGGCGCCCTGTTGGATCGCAACTTGCGCGACGCCGGGCAGCGGCCTCCCGTCCGGTCGAAGTGCAAGAGCGAGATCGCCGACGACATAGATGTCTGGAGCGGCCGGAATCGTCAGGTCCGGTTTAACTTTAATGCGACCCGATTTATCGCTTTCGGCGTGCGTTCGTTCGGCGACGCGTCTCCCGAACGCGGTCGCTGTGATACCGCCCGCCCACAATACCGTTCTCGTCGCGATCCGCTCAACCAAAGAACCTTGCAGCAACGGATCTTTAGATCCGTTTTGGCCTTTTGTTTCGTTCCGTTCATACGTGACAGACTCTCCATCGATTCCGCGCACGGCTGCGCCTGTCATAATTTCCACTCCGAGGCGCTCTATCAGGCGCGCGGCTTTCGCTGAGAGATCCTCAGGGTATCCGGGCAGCACGCGAGGCGCAGCGTCCATCAGCACGATGCGCGCCTCTTGCGGACGGATGGATCGAAAATCGTGACGCAGCGTTTCTCGCGCAATCTCTGCGAGCGCCCCCGCAAGCTCGAGTCCGGTTGCCCCCGCGCCGACGATGACGAATGTGAGCCAGGTTCGGATTTGTTGCGGATTTGAGCTGCGCTCGGCGGCTTCGAACGCGAAGAAGATCTTGTGGCGAATTTCAGTCCCTTCTTCGATCGACTTCGGACTGGGTGCCCACTGTTTCCACTCGTCATGACCGAAGTATGAGGTGTCCGCGCCGGTTGCCACAATCAACGAGTCATATTCTACGGTGGCGCCGTCTTTGAGTATCACCTGATGACGGCCGGGATCGACGTCGTCGGCCTCGCCTAACAGAACGCGAATATTCTTATGCCGGTTCAGCACCGAGCGCAAAGGCGCGGCGATCTCTCCCGGCGAGAGCGAGCCGGTTGCAACTTGATACATGAGGGGCTGGAATAGGTGGAAGTTACGGCGGTCGATTAAGGTCACGTCGAGATTTGTCGACCCAAGCCGCTGAGCGGCGCTTAACCCGCCAAAGCCTCCGCCCAAGATGACAACGCGGTGCGCCATATCGCCTGCGTTTTCTGCTTAACCTCAAGACCCCCATCCGCTTGAAGGCGCCGGAAGTCGCACACACTAATTACGCGTCGTGATTTCATCGCGTCTCCGCGGTCTTGCCGCGCTGGTTCTTTTGGTTGCTCTGGCGCTGCTCGTTCGCGCAAACGACGGCACCCACGCCGCGACGAGCATCAGACTTCCCAATGGCTGGCGAGTCACACCCGCCGGCGCTACCACACCACTCGGTACGCTGCCATTGCACATGGTAGAGGATCCAAACGGGAAATGGCTCGCAGTTACAAACGGCGGCTACGGCGAGCTTTCGATCTCTCTGGTCGACGAACAATCCGGCCAAGTCGTCTCAACTCTGCCGATGAAGACAGCGTTTTACGGTCTTGCTTTTGCTCCGAAGAAGCTCTATGCGTCGACCGCCTATGGCGTTGAGAGTTTCACGATTAACGGCGACGGCGCGCTCACCGATGCAGGACCCGTTGGCACCCAGTCCGCTGATTTTGGTATCACGGGCATTGCTGCGACGAACTCGCGACTGTACATCGCGGACGGCGCGAGTGAATCGATCAGTGCGCATGACGCATCCGGTGCTGCGCTGTGGACCACGAAGCTTGGCGGGTGGCCGTACGCCGTCGCGGTCTCAAGAGATGAAGGGAAGCTCTACGTCAGCGACTGGACGACGGCATCGGTTTCCGTGCTCGACGCCAAAAGCGGGGCCCTGACGAAATCGATCCCAGTCGGTAGCCATCCAAACGCAGAACTGCTTTCTCCAGACGGCACTCAACTTTTCGTCGCCTGTGCGAACGATGATAGCGTCAAAATTATCGATACGGCGTCCGGCGCTGTTCGAGGCACGATTGACACCGGAATCTTTGCGCAAGCTCCTCCAGGTGCGATACCCAATGGACTTGCGCTGTCGTCAAACGGTACCATTCTTTATGTCGCGGATGCGGGGGAGAATGCCGTCGTCGCGGTTGACCTCACGGTCGCGCAACCGGCGGTGTTCGGCGCGATCCCGACCGGCTGGTTTCCAACGGATGTGATCGCAACGCGTAACGGCCAAAAGCTGTTCGTGCTCGATGGTAAGGGCGTGGCCGGCCACGCCAACCCGAAGTTCATCCACGCCGACAGAACGGCAAGAGCCGGGCCCGACGATTACAAATTTTATGTCGCGAACACGGCGGGCGATATCGAGATGCTTAACGCTCCCGACCGCGCGGTCCTCGCCGCCGGCTTGAGCGCCGTTCGCTGGAATTCCGCGTATAATCCAAAGGACAACCTGGCGCACCTGGGTTCGGAAGGGCTGCACGTCATCTACGTCATCAAAGAAAACCGAACGTACGATGAAGTGTTAGGGGACGATCCGCGCGGCAACGGCGATTCCAGTTTAACAATATTCGGGCGACGCATCACGCCAAACATCCACAAACTCGTGAACGACTTCGCACTGCTCGACAATTTCGACACCGACGCGGCCGTGAGCGCAGACGGTCACAATTGGAGTACGGCTGCATACGCCAGCGACTACGTCGACAAGCTGTGGCCCGCTACATATTCTGACCGCCGACAAGCTGCCGGACACACGGTCTACGATTACGAGCAAGCCGGTCCCGCTGTGCCGCCGGGCGGCTATCTGTGGGAGAATGCGCGCAAGCATGGAGTGAGCGTCCGCGATTACGGCGAGTTCGTCACAACGGCAAGAGACGGACGCTCCCTGCCGTCAGTTCCATCGCTTGCGGGACTTATCGATCCCCAATACCGCGGGTTTGATTTGAAGTACTCAGATCAAGAACGAATTTCAGAATGGTTGCGCGAGTTTAATAATTTCGTGGCTCACCACAATCTGCCACAATTGGAAATCGTCCGATTGCCGAACGATCACACTTCGGGCACAAGGCCCGGCGCAAAGTCACCGTACGCGATGATGGCCGACAATGATTACGCGCTGGGCCGTCTTGTCGACGCGGTCAGCCATAGCCCGTACTGGCGCGACACAATTATTTTTTCTCTTGAGGACGACGCCCAAGCCGGCCCCGATCACGTGAGCGACCATCGCGCCGAGGTGCTCGTCATCGGCGCCCAAGTTAAGCGCGGGTTTGTCGATCACACCCACTACACGACCTCAAGCGTCATCCACACGATCGAAGAGATCTTAGGGTTACCGCCCATGAGCCAGTACGACGCGGGAGCGACGACAATGTTCAGGCTGCAAACAGACGAACCGAACGTGCGGCCTTGGACGGCTATCAAGCCGCTTGTGAATTTGAACGATGTGAATCCGCCGAATCCTGACGCCAAGTCGTCGCAGGCGCTGAACTTCGACGAGGCGGACGCCGCAGATCCGGCGACGCTGAACGCCATTCTGTGGCGTTACGCGATGGCGCACAAGGCGCGTTAACGGACCTAAAGGTCCGTTGCTTCAAAGGAACCGGTTCTAGGTTTCGCCGTCGTAGTAGTCGAGAACCGGCGCTGCGCGCACGATGAGCCGGTTGCGCGATGCGATGAGCAGCTTGTTTGAATCGGGGTAGTAGGCGACTGCCTTCGGGTCTTCTCTGGCAAGCATGAACACGCGGCACGGTTTGTCGCTCTTGTTGATCACTTGATGCGCACCGATGTCGCCGGTAGGAAATGCGATGATATCGCCCTTGCGGCAGGTGTACTCGCCGCGCAACGTGCGGATAACGGCTTCACCTTCCCAAATGATGAACATCTCTTCTTCCATCTCTTCCGTGTGCAGCGGGCAGAATCGTTTGCCCGGCGGCAGCGTCGTGATCTGATACCCAAGCTCACGCGCGCCGATGAGATTGCCGATCTCGTGGAAGAGACCTCCGTAGAGGCCGTTGCCCTCTGAAAACTCCTCTGCGTATAGTTCATCGATATTAATCCGGTTCACGTAGACATCTTTGCGCGCTTGCAGGCAATTCCCAATGATTGCGTCCGCGCCACCGAAGATGCAGGCACCGTCGCCCACCAGCAGTACGTCGAGCCGAAGCGCCCAAATCCGCCGGAGCGAGAGTACGGATTTCGCTGCGTCGATTAACTTTTCGTCCGGAGGTAAGCGCAGCGACCCAGCAGGATCGCCCCACAGCGCGTCGCCGACAATTGCTGCTTTGTTGGCACCCAGGTGTAACGCGATCTCGCCCGGAGTCTTACCTCCTTCAAGCGCGATCACTGTCACGCCGGGATCGAGTTCCTCGTCCCCCTTGAGCATGCGATCGACCGGACCGCTGAGCAACGCCGCCTCGTTCACTCCGCTTGCTATTTTCGCGCCGAATGTGTTGGCAAGCTCGCGCGCCTTGCGCTCGTGATCGCGGTTGGTGATAACGATCCACGCGACGCCGCCACGATCGCGCATGTACGCTACGTCATCGGCGGTTGTGGCGAGTGGATCAACGACAATGTTGCCGCCGGTTCGTTCCATGAAGAACGAATTGAAGTACATGGCGCGGTCCGGTTGCCAGATGGACCACATCGCCATACCCGGGATGGAAAGCTTCTGCATGAATCCGTTCCTTTACGATCGCTTGTGCATGGCTGAGTCGATGGCTGTGAGCAGCGCACTCGGCTCGAATGGCTTGAAAACGTTGCCATCGCCGATCCGATCCATTTCTGCCTGCATCTCCGGCTCGACGGTACGCGCGGTGACAAAGAGGAATGGAATTGCTGCGAGGCTAGGTGAGGTCCGCATTGCACCGCACAGCGCAAGACCATCCATGCCCGGCATCAGCACATCCGAGACGACAATGTCCACCTGCGACGCCTGCAGTTTTTCGAGCGCCTCATCACCGTCGCGGCACTCCACAACATCATGGCCGGCAAATTTTAAGTATTCGCTCAGCACCGAGAGCAGCATCGGCTCATCATCGACAAGAAGAACGGTCGCCATCAAGTTTTCTCGAGAACGTGCTCGGGAGTGACTCCGGGAGTCATAAGTGGATACTCTGTAATGACCGTCGTCCCTCGTCCGACTTCGCTCGCGACGGAGATCGTGCCGTGCATCAGCTCGACAAGCCTGGCGACGATAGCCAAGCCGAGACCCGCCCCCACGGCCCGGGTCGCGGTCATGGGCGCCCGATAGAAGCGCTCGAAGATATGTGGCAGATCAGACTTTGCTATACCGACACCCGTGTCGCTCACGATGAGCCGTGCCAGACCGACATCGATCTCCACAGTAACGTCAACGCGTCCTGACGGCGGGGTAAACTTGCGTGCGTTGCCGATGAGATTGTCAACGACGCTCCGCAGCGCTTCCTCGTCGCCACGCACGAGCACCGGAAACTCGGGGAGGTGCAGCTCGACATGAGGCCCGACATCACCGAACCGTTGAAGCCCTTCTACTTCTTTCTCGACGACAGAGCGCAGGTCGATCGTCTCCGCAACGAGAGTTTCCGGAGCGTCGATCTTGGCGATCTTCAGCAGATCGGCGACAAGATTTGCAAGTCGCTGTGTTTCGTGATCGAGAATATCCAGTAGCTTTTGATCGTCAGGCAGCAACGCGTCTCGCGACCCAAACTTCTGCAAGAGAAGCGCCGCCAGCGTTCGCAGCGTTGTCACGGGCGTGCGCAGTTCGTGACTCGCGGTCGCTATAAAGTCGGCTCGCGCTCGCGTCTCGCGTTCGAGTCGGCCCTTGGTTTCGAGTAGCTGGTCGATGAGCCCGCGTCGTTCCGTCACGTCGCGCGACACCGCAATGAGCGCATCGGAACCTTCGAGCACATGACGGGTAAAGGTAACACCCGCGACGTATCGCGATCCGTCAGCGCGACGCCGCTCCATCTCACGATAGACGAAACCGGTTGCGCTCACGCCGGCGCGGATGTCGGCCAGCTGTTGCTCGGAGATGCCCAGTGCACTTATCTCCACGAGCTTTTGCCCCAGCATCTCGTGCGGCATGCACTGCAGTTCTTTGCATAACGCAGCGTTGACGTAACGAACAAATCCGCTGGCGCCAACGGCCATCACGCCTTCGTGCACCGACTCAACCACGAACGCAAGCCGGTGGGATTCTTCCAAACTCGCCTCGAGCTGTTTCGTGCGCGCCGCGACGCGCGTCTCGAGTTCTTCGTTGAGTGCTTGCACGCGGCGGTTGATGTTAGCGACGACCTCCATAGGTAAGACGATGGCAAGCACAAGGGCAAAAAATCCCATCACGAACCACCATGGGTTCGCGGCGGCGTGTTGCGGGCCGATGAGCCGCAGCTGCAGCACCTGGTCCGCGAATGGGATGGCAAAGATCTGACTCTCTCGCTCGCTTGAGAGCATGCGCGAGGAAAGGGACCCTTGGAGCGGCCGTCCGCGACCGTCGCTGAGAACAAAGGGTGCAGACGCTGCGCGAGCGACATCGGCGATGATGAGATCGCGCGCGTCGAAATACTCGACAATGCTACCGATTTCGCGACCGCGCCGCACAACGGGGGTTGCGCAATAGAATCGACCTCGCTCCGCGTCCGAGCCCGCAGGTGCCGAGAGCTTCGGCGGAATGTCCGCGACGGACGTGGCGCGGCTCAGCTCCGCATCAAAGAGGGCGAGCTCCACCGCTTCAAGTTGTGCGCGCGCCACTCCAGGCACTTTTCTCGTTCGGGGGATGCCGAGGCGTTCAGGACCTCTGGCGTCGATGTGCGCTACGTGCACATCATCTGCGTTGAAAAAATCTACCGCGCGGAGAGCGGGGTCTTGATGCATGATGGCGCGTGCCGCGCGCTCGAAGGCATGAGGTGAGAACCCGTCACCATCCATTGCCATCTCCGCGGCAAGATCCTCGATAGTCGCGATGCGGTTACCAAGGAGGCGCGTCTCGCGTTCGACTATCGCCCCGCCCCGCATGCGGACGTCGGCAGCTGATACTGTCTCCTGATACGCACTCATCGTGCGGAAAAACGCGAACGTGACGAGGGCTAGTACGACCGCGATGAGTAACTGCGAAAATCGAATGCTCATGTTGCCGCCGTCGAACGTATGCGCCGTCGCTGGACTGAAGGGAATAGTTTCCGCGGTTTCTCGTGACTGATTCGCCTTTCATAGAGCGAATCATGCGCGCGTCGTCAGCGGGGTCAAAAGTCCCGCGGCAGAAAAACCCGTCCTTATTGCTTTTGAGGCGGGAGGTGAGACAGGCGAGTGTCGAACTTTGAAAAGTATGGCTGTTCGCGCGCAACCGAAAGTGAACCAACCTATCACTCTTCGTTTTGAAGAGGGCGTTGGTCCCGAGCGCGGCGGCCCGCCGCTCGGACTCTGGCAATCTTCTATTCCCTCACAGACTGCAATTGAGGGAACGTTCCCAAAACCGATCATCGCGCAAGGCGTCGCTGCATTCCAGCGCGGCAAGGTTCGATCGCTCAACATGCGCCGCGCCGATATCGTCGCGACGGTTGCCGACACAGAGACACACACGACGACGTTGACCCGCGACACTTCGCGACCGCCCCTTGGGATGCGGTGCAATTGCACGTGCCGCTATGGCTACGACTGCAAGCATGCCGTCGCCGCACTCTCGATGCTAGCGGAACTCGCTGCACAAACGGGGGAGCCCGTCGCTGAGGTTGCGCCCGCACCCGTCGCCGCTCCCACACCCGTGCAGTCGAACGGCTTCACCCAAACCCTTCACGGCACAAACGGTTCGGCCACCGCAGCGGCAAGCTCCAATGGCCGCGCAACCGCCGAATTAAACGACCTGCTCGATCTTTTATCGCCGCATCATGAGACGCTCGCGCCGCGACGCAGGTTATGGGTCGTGGTCGGTTTTGACGAGCGGCTCGGCGTCTTTTACGCACGCTTGTGCCTCGACGCGCCGAAATTGCACGGCGTTAGTCGTACGCATGGAGATCTGCAACAACTTTACCGCACGACGCGCCAGGCCAACCTCACCGGTGAAGAGTGGGATCGCTACGATAGCGCGCTGCTCTCCGATGCCACGCTTGGCTCCATGTTCGGTACACCTGCCGACTACGCGCTTGCGCGCCCTTCGAGCGAACATACTCAGCGTCTGAGCAACAACTTTGCGCAGCTTTTGCTGCGCCTCATCTCTCATCCGCGCGTGCGTTACGATGACCATCTCGGATCGCATCCCGAAACCATGCCCACGGTCAAGATCGTGCTGTCGCCTTTACACCTGCGATTGTCGGGCGAACGCGATACCGAGGGTGATCTCAAATTATCCGGGGTCTTCGTGCGACCGGACGGATCGACGAGTGAATGTTCGGCGGTGCGCATCATCGACGGCATGCCTGCCTGGCTCTTCGACGGACAAACATTCTACCTTCACGACGGCTCGTTCGGCCTGCGCATCGTCGAGCGTTTCAAAACGACACCGTCTGTGCATTTAAGCGCTCCCGAGGTGCCCAAGCTGCTCGAACGCGCGCATGCCTTGCTCGATCGCGATACAGCTGCGTCGCTGCTTCTTCTCCCCGAAGAGATGGAGAAACAGACGCTCCTACGGTTGCGATGGCAAGGCGACGGCGTCACTGCAGACGCGGCCGTTGAAGATCCAAAGAGTGGTGCCAACTGGCCGATCACGACCGGTGAGTTCAGTCCGCTCCGCCGGATCGACGATGGCAAGAAGGGCAGCATACCGCGCTACGCCTACTGCACTCCGTCTGCCGCGCACATTGTCCGCGCCAAGCTCGAAACACACGGCTTCCGTCCATGGAAGGATATCTTCGAGTCTTTCCGGCTCGAGCATCCGGACGAACCGCTCGCACACTACGATGAGACGGCGTGGCGGCTCGAAGGCACAGATGCGGGATATCAATTCGGCACCGAAGTGCTGCCGGCGTGGAAGAACGAGTTCCATCTCGATCTTGATGAAACGATGAAATCTCTCGTGGAAGGCCCGAAGGCTATCCACGTTTCTTTATCCGTCGACAGCGCCGCTGAAGAGAAAGCCAAATCCAAGGCCAAAGGTAAGATTTCCGCGACCGCTTCGGGACCGATTGACTGGCTCGAGATCTCGGTCGAGCTCATGCTCGATGGTCAGCCGCTCTCACCTGACGACGTCAAGGCACTATGGCAAAGCTCGGGCCGATTCTACCGGCTCGCCGATGGACGCTTCATCGATCTCTCGTCGTTTGCGCTTTTGCGTGAAGCAACAGGCGGCTTTGGCAACTCGCTGGAGCAGGGTGGCCGCGCGCGGCTCTCCACAGCGCAGATGCTCTCGGTGTACGATGATCTCGCGAAGGCCTGCGGCGATCAGGAGCTGCCCGCGCAGCTGCGCGAGTTGCGCGAAGCCGTTCGAGGCTTCTCCGGCATTGAAGAGGTCGATCCACCCGAGCATTTGGAAAAGATTTTGCGCCCGTACCAGCGCCGTGGACTCGATTTTCTCACCTATCTCGGCCGCTACGCGTTTGGTGGCATCCTCGCCGATGATATGGGGCTGGGCAAGACGTTACAGGTGCTCGCCTATCTTGAGCGCGAGCGACGCCTGCGGGGCAGCGCACCCAATCTTATCGTCTGCCCAACTTCGGTGACGCACACGTGGGTAAGCGAAGCCGCGCGTTTTACCCCGGAATTGAAAGTGACGCTCTTGACCGCGGGTGCCGGCCGCGAGGCCGTCTACAACGACGCGGGCAAGTTCGATTTACTTGTGACATCCTACGCGCTTGCACGACGCGATGCCGAGAGCCTCAATAAGCTCGCGTTTCGCACAATTGTGCTCGACGAGGCACAGCAGATCAAAAATCCGCAAGCAAAAATTTCTCAGGTGATCAAGGGCATCAACGCAGAGCAGCGGCTCGCGCTCACCGGTACGCCGATCGAAAACTCGGTGCTCGATTTGTGGTCGATCGTCGACTTCGTCATGCCTGGTTTGCTGGGTAAAGAGAGTCACTTCCGGACGAACTTCGAAACGCCCATCATGCGCGATGGCGATGCGGAGAAGCAACAGCGGCTCGCGCGCCGTGTTCAACCCTTCATGATTCGCCGCCTCAAGACGCAAGTCGCGGCAGACCTGCCGTCTCGCACGGAGCAGACCATTGAGTGCGAAATGACGACCTCGCAAAAGAAAGCCTACCGCGAGACTGTCTTGCGCGCTCGGCGTGACATTTTGCGCGAGGTCGACGAGCGCGGCATCCAGCGCGCGCAGCTCTCGATCTTGGCTGCGCTCACAAAGCTGCGGCAAATATGTTGTCACCCCGGCTTGATTGGTGATCACTGGCGCGAGGATGAAGAAGCATCAGGCAAGTTCTTGGCGTTTATGGAGTTGCTCGAGTCGATCATCGAGTCCGGACACCGCGTGCTCGTGTTCTCATCCTTCACCGAGATGCTCGGCATCATGCGCGAGGCACTCGACGCGCGCAAGCGGCCGTATTCTTATCTCGACGGCGCCACAAAGAACCGCAGCAAAGTTCTCGACGATTTCCGCTGCGAGGATGGGCCTCCGGTTTTCCTGATGAGCCTCAAGGCGGGCGGCGTCGGTTTGACGGTAACGGAAGCAGATTACGTCGTGCTCTACGACCCCTGGTGGAATCCCGCCATCGAACGGCAAGCCATCGATCGCACGCATCGCATTGGTCAAACCAAGCCCGTCACCGCCTATCGCCTCGTGACGCTCGGTTCAGTCGAAGAGAAGATTCAGGCGCTGCAGACCCGTAAGCAGGCACTAGCGGATTCGGTCGTTTCTACTGATGCCGCATTCGCGAAGTCGTTGACGCGCGAAGACCTCGACGAACTCTTGGCCCCCATCGGCGAGTAGCGGTTCGTCGCATCGCTCGTGACCGAAAGCGAGTTCCGGGAGCTCCTGACGCGCGGACTCGATGGCATCGCGCGCTGGGAAGCGAGCTTTCGACCCTTCGAGCCGCATCGTAGCCTCGAGGTCGCACCGGACGTTGCCGGCAAAGCAATCGACGACCTCGTCGTCCGTCTGCACGACAACTACCCCTTCTTCCATCCGGACTATGCCGGACAGATGTTGCGGCCGCCGCACGCCGTTGCGCTTGCCGCCTATGCAACCGCCGCGCGTATCAACCCGAACAATCACGCACTCGATGGTGGTCCGGCGACGGCGCAGATGGAGCGCGAGTGCCTCGACCAAATCGCTGCAATGTTTGGGTTCACCGCTCCGTACCTCGGTCACCTGACGACGTCAGGGACGATTGCGAACCTCGAGGCGCTGTGGGTGGCCAGGTCACTGCATCCCGACAAGGCTATTGCGTTCTCGAGCGAGGCGCACTACACGCACGCGCGCATGTGCGAGCTGCTGGGCCTGAAAACGGTCGTGTTGCCCGCGGATGCGCGGGGCGCGATGGAGTATTCCGCGCTTGCGGCGTTAGGCGAGTCTGACGCTGTCGGTACGGTGGTGGTCACTGCAGGGACGACGGCTGCAGGCGCGGTCGATCCAATTGACGCCGTTGTCGAACTTGCTCGCACGCGCGGTTGGCGCGTGCACGTTGACGCGGCTTATGGCGGCTTCTTTGCGACGCTCGCACGTCATCCGGATGCTCAGCTCGACGCGTCATTGTGGACTGCCATTTCTCGTGCTGACTCAGTCGTTGTCGATCCACACAAACATGCTCTCCAGCCATACGGTTGTGGTGCCGTGCTGTTTGCAGACCCAAAGGTCGGCGCGTTCTACAAGCACGACTCGCCGTACACGTACTTCACATCGCGAGAATTGCATTTGGGCGAGATTAGTTTGGAGTGCTCGCGCCCTGGCGCCGCGGCAGCCGCGCTGTGGGCTACGCTGCAATGTTTTCCGCTCAACGCGGGCGGGCTTGGCATTTCACTTTTGGCCTCGCGCCGCGCGGCGCTTATTGCCTACGACGCCGCGCGCTCGAGCGGATCGCTCGTTCCCATTATGCAGCCAGAGCTCGACATATTCACCGTCGCGCCAATGGCTCCGGAGCAGCGGGTCACGGTCAGCCGCGTCTCACAACGCAGCGAAGAGATCTTTGAACGATGCCAAAACGACCGAGAACGACCACTCTTCCTTGCGAAGTGGCGATTGCCGCAGGCTGTGGGCCGGCAGGCACTACCGCTGCTGGAGTGGGATGAGCCGCACTGCACCGTGCTGCGCAGCGTCATGATGAAGCCCGAGCACGAGTCGGAAGCTCGAACGATCGTCGCCCGTATCTCTTCATATTGAGATGTAGCGGTCGACCTTGCGTCGACCGTGCGTCAACCTTGCGTCAACCTTGCGTCGACCGTCCTCCGTGTGACCCCCATCGCATAGCGTGCCGATTCCGTCACGCTCACCCGCAGAACCCGTCATACAAGTGGTCGAGATATACTCGGCCGCTTCAAATACTTTGAGGATTTGCATATGACAGAGCATTGCGCATTCTGCCGCGAAGACGCGGGGAAGTCCAAACTTTATGTTAGCTTAGGTGCGCAGCAAGAACCGCGCTTTCGCATCTGCTCAGGGTGCTATCTCGTCGCTGTGCGGCACGGTTACCACGTAGTTTACAAGACCGCCGCCTAACCAATTTCAAGAATCTGCAAAAGGGTCGCTACGAAAGTGGCGCCCTTTTTGCGTTCCTTTCGGGCGGGTTTTGCCGCAACCCATAAGGAACCCGGCGTGTAATGATTGGATTTGCCCTGCACTCGCGTGTACGAATGGCAGTTGTTGTGCTGGTAGGTGCGGTAATAGTTTTTGCATCCGGCTGCATCGGCACCGATACTGCGCCCACGGCCGAGCCTACCGTTGCCGCTGCTCCGTCACTCAAAACTTCGAAGACCATCATCTCTCGCGCACAGAGCTGGTACACAATGCTCGAGAGCGGTCATATCGACCGGTCGCACATAACGCCGCGTCTCAATGACGTACTGACAAAGGAAAAAGTACGACAGCTGTCTGGACAACTTCGGGCATTGGGCAAGCCGAAATCATTTACGCCTCTGGATCAAGGTGTGTACGGCGATTCAACTTTCTGGCGCTTCCGGGTCAAATATGAACACACCACGGTGCTCTTCACCTTTGCCGTGGATCCGCACAATAGGGTGTCGGGGCTGCTCCTCGGGCACGTCTAGGGCTTTATCGCCGGGAGGCCCGCTTGGCGCAGCGTAGCGCTGAGCGCCGCGATGTCTTCCTTTATGAAACGTTGATACGCTGCCATACGGGTCTCATACATACCGCGAACTTCAGCTGCTTCCTTATATTGTGCGTCTTGCGGCGGACCCAGATATGATGCACCGTAGTCGCCAGTCCCCATGCCGAGCGGCGTCGTGACGCTTCCGACCACGTACTCAATGCGTTCGCGCACTTGGTCGACGAGGAAATCGGAATCCTGACCAGCCTTTGGA
>DASZFB010000277.1:0-4786 GCA_035940275.1 Candidatus Eremiobacteraceae bacterium
GACGGCAATTGAAGACTTGCGCCAGAGCCGTCAATCGCGCGATGAAGCGCTCACGCTCGCCGAGTCGGCGGCGTCGCTTGAGGCCTCCGGAACAACCGACTGGGAACGAGCATATGACGCACTCCGCTCGGCAGAAGACGCGCGCATGCGCGCTGTGGCGCGCTCGAGCGAGAGCAACTCGGCCGCCGCAGCAGCCAAAGCCGACCTCGAGCGCCTCGGCGATACGGGCAAGCGGCTTGCAACAGAAGTCGAAGCTGCTAGCAAGGGCATCGAGCAGAGCCGGGCTCGGCAAATGCAAATCCGCACTGACCTCGAGAAACTCAGCGCGCAGGCCGAGAAGCTTGAAGCTGCGCAACAGCGAGCCGAAAGTGAAACAACTGCTGCAGCGGGCACCGTCGACGAGCGGCGCACAGCGAGGGAGAACGCGCACTCTCGCGTTATGGCCCTTGAAGCCAGACGCGATGCTCTCAAACAGTTTGAAACCGGAGCCGCCGGCGCACCGGCGGGCTCGCGCGAGATTCTCGAGGCCGCAAAGTCAGGAAAATTAGCGGGCGTAGTCGGCACTGTCGCGAGCCAGATCAAAGTCAACGAGCGTCACGCGATCGCGATCGATGCCGCGCTGGGCATTCGCGCTCACGACGTCATCGTGCGATCGCTCGCCGACGCCAAAGCCGCAATTACACTTCTCAAGAGCAAACAAGTCGGCAGAGCCACGGTCATCGCGCTCGAGGCGCTGCCCCATGGCCGAACGCTTGCAACGGTCCCTCGTCAGAAGGGCATTGTCGGCCGGGCTTCCGAGCTCGTCACGTGCGATAAGGGTATCAAGCCCGCGATCGACCAGGCGTTGGGCGAAAGCTTCGTTGTCGAGACGCTCGATGACGCTTTTGCATGCGCGCAAGAAGTGCCTGACGCCGGGTTCGTCACGCTGGATGGCGACGCGATCCGCGCTGGTGTCATCTCAAGCGGCGCGGGTGTTGGGCCTGTGAGCGCGCATGCGGCGCTGGCAGCGCTGGAAAACGAGATGAAAGCGCATGCCGCTGCCGCGCGTGACAGCGACAAAGCACTCGACGAAGCCGTCAAGGAACTTGCGGCCGCGCAGAGCCGATACGATCAGCTCAAAGCGGACGCGGTGGCCCTAGCGCTGCGACAGCACGACGCGCAGGCCGCGAACGCGCAACAGACCCGCGAACAAGAGACGCTCGATCAACGTCTTGTCGCGCTCCGTGCGCAACAGAGCGATCTTTCAACGAGCGCCGCAAAAGCTCAAACGGCTGCGCTTCGTCACGGCGACGTCGCGGCCGAGCTCGCCCGCGAGCTGGAAACGCTCGAGGCGCAGCGACGAGATGCGCTCGCAAAGTCTGATTCGCTCGCGCGCGGGCTCAACGATGTGCGCGTCCAACACCGGAGCGCAGCGGCGCATGCAGCCGCACTTGTGGAACGCGTCGCGCAGCTCAGCGACGATGTTGAGGCGGCTCGCTCAGAACTCGAGCGAACGCAATCGCAACGCAAGGAGCGGATCGCGTCGCTTGCGGCGATGCGTGAGGAACACGAGCAAAGCGCGGCGGAGGCAAAACGCCTGGCTGAGCTCCGCGGCGCAGCAGAGAAGGCATTGGCAGCCGTTGCCGCCGAGCTGCAGCAGTTTCGCGAGCGCCGCGATGCCAGCGTCAAACGTGCGCGCGAACTCGAAGAGACCTATACGCAAGAAGAGCAACAAGGCCGGGAGCAGTCGCTTGAGCTCGAACGGCTGCGCATTCGGCTCGCAGAGATCGACGCCGAACTGTCCCTCTTGCAGCAAACCTTTTCGCAAAACCCGGCGACACCGCACGAATGCGACGACGTCGATTCGCGCTATGCGGACTTCGAAGGCGACACGGATGCCCAGGTCCGCCGCTTGCGCGAAGAGCTGCTACGATTAGGCAACGTCAATCTCAACGCGCTCGAGGACCGGGCCGCAACGCTCGAACGCTGCGAATTCTTGCGAACGCAGCTGCGCGACCTCGAGCAAGCCCGCACCGGTATTCTTGCCAGCATTGCCGAGATGGATGCCGAATCGCTGCGGCAATTCAACGAAACCTTTGAAAAGGTCGCCGTCGCATTTTCAGAGACCTTCACTCGCCTCTTCAACGGCGGCAACGCAAAGATATGGGTTGCCGAGGCTGCTGACCCGACCGAGGCCGGCATCGAGATTTCAGCCCAGCCGCCCGGAAAGAAGATGCAAAACCTCAACCTGCTCTCCGGCGGCGAGCGCGCGCTCACGGCCGTCGCGCTCATCTTCGCAACCTTGCAAGTCCGGCCGAGCCCGTTCTATATTTTCGACGAGATCGACGCGGCGCTGGACGAAGCAAACGTTGGCCGTTTCGGCGTACAACTCGCAGAACTCGCCGGAAACGGCCGGTCGCAAATTATCATCATCACGCACAACAAGGCGACGATGACGCTCGTCGACCGCATGTATGGCGTGACGATGAGTGAGGCCGGTGTGTCGAATATTCTTTCACTCTCGCTGGAGCGAGCGGGTGCCGCTCGCTAAGCCTGTCGCACTCATATCGCTCACCGATCGAACCGGCCTTAAAGAACTCGCAAACGCACTCACCACAGCCGGATATCGCATAGTTGCGAGCGCCGGCACAGCCGCGGCGATTCGCGCCCTGAATCTGGCATGCGATGATGTCGAAGCGGTTACCGATTATCCTGCCCTCTTCGGCGGGCGCGTCAAGACGTTGCACCCGCGTGTGTTTGGGGGTATTCTTGCACGCCCAACTCTTGCTAGTGACGCAGACGAACTCGAAGTCCACAATATTCCGCGGGTCGAAGTTGTCGCGGTCAACCTCTACCGTTTTGCTGAGACCGCATCTCGTCCTGACGCGCTCGAAGAAGAAGTTATCGAGCAGATCGACGTCGGGGGCGTCGCCCTTCTGCGCGCCGCAGCGAAAAACTACGAGCACGTAAGCGTACTAGCCGAGCCTGGTCTCTATCCGGAGTTCATCGCGACGTTGGCACGCGGCGGACCTTCGAAAGAAGAGCGGCAGCGCTGGGCCGCACGCGCATTTGCGATCGTGGCCGAATATGACGACGCGATTGCGTCATACTATGCGCGCGGCAAGGGTGATGGACTGCCTGATATTCTCTCGCTCAACCTACCGATGCGCAGCCGGCTGCGTTATGGCGAGAATCCGTGGGCCCGCGCGGCATTCTATCACGGCGAAGAGAAGGCGTTTCCTCAAGCGCTCGCGGGCAAGACGCTGTCCTACAACAACTTGCTCGATGTCGATTCGTGTTTGCGCCTCATCGCTCCGATCAGCGAGCCGCTTGGTTTCCCGTCGGATGCGCGCCCCGCAGCGCCGGTGCTCGCTGCGATCGTCAAGCATACGATTCCATGCGGACTGGCCGCCGCAAACTCGTCGAAAGAGGCGCTCGAAGCAGCGTTGGGTGCGGATCCTATATCTGCGTTCGGAGGCATCGTCGCGGTCAACGCAAGGCTCGAACTCGCAAGCGCGCAGATCCTCGCGTCGCGTTTCTTGGAAGTTGTTGCAGCGCCTGAGTACGACGAGGCCGCTCTCGAGCTGCTGCGGGCAAAGAAAAGTCTGCGGCTGTTGCGTTTCGATCCTCATCTACCTGCACAACTGCTTGCCGGCACAACGGTGCGATCCGCGTTGGGTGGGGTGCTGGCAGAACAACCCGATCCAGCAGCACCGCCTGACGCATGGAAAGTGGTCACGGAGCGCACTCCAAGTCCGGATGAGTGGCGCGATCTGTTGTTTGCTTTCGGGGCGGTGCGTCAAGTGAAGTCAAACGCTGCCGTGGTGGCGCGACATCAGGTAACGCTCGGCATTTGTGGCGGCCAAACCAACCGAGTCGCCGCCGTGGAACTCGCGTCCAAGCGGGCCGGTACTGCAGTCAAGGGAGCCGTGCTCGCGACCGACGGCTTCTTTCCGTTTCCCGACGGAATTGAAGCAGCGATCGCAGCAGGCATCGCAGCAGTCGTGGCTCCGTCCGGTTCCATTCGTGATGGTGAAGTCATTGAAGCCGCGCGCCGCGGCGGCATCTCACTCGTCTTCACTTCACGGCGCTACTTCCTTCATTAAGCGCATGAACGTCTGCTTCGGTTAACGCGTAGCGCGTCTCACCATCATGCAGCAATGCCTGCACCGTGCCGATGACGCGCACCTGCGATCCGGCTGTCGCCTCGACTCTTCGCACAGGAATCACATCGAAGCCGACGTCGACGGCATCCGCGACGCAACACGCCATGACACGCCGCGACACCGTTGCGAGTGCATCGCCATGTTGCGGATGCCATGAGCCGGTAACTGTGATACGTCGGCCGAGCAGAAACTGTGGATGATCGTCAAGTTCGTCCAGAGCAGCAAACAGATCGCCGTGCGCTGCATGGACAGTTGAGTGGGTGATCACGCCGGTGAGCGGGGGCGCAAGCGTGGCGGGCAGCATCCACCCGGCGACAAATCCCGCGGCAGCCAACGTCAACACGCGGCGTATGTAGCGGTCGAGCTCGACTCGACCGTCGACCTTGTGTCTACCGACCACCGCCACCACCATAAGCACCGCCGTTGCCATCATGACCCACAGCGGCGCACCGACGAGCGCTCCAATCGAATGATGCGCGATCGCACCTAGGACGAGTGAAGCGAGAGCGGCCATCCAGGCCTCAGCGCTCAAGGAAAGCCCATCCGGCGAGGCAGGCTGTCGCGGCAGCGCAGAAGGCTAAAGCTGCGTGACGCAGGCCGAACGTTCGATGCAGAAGGTACATCTGCCGGACATCGAGGCA
>DASZFB010000278.1:0-2295 GCA_035940275.1 Candidatus Eremiobacteraceae bacterium
GTAGAACCAGCCGCGCGTTTGATCTACCGCCTCGGCGATGAAATCGGCCGGAAAACTCTCCTTGAATATCTTCTCGTTCTCAAAAGGGTAGTGGAACTGAGCGTACGGCATGGAGCCTGAATCAAACCATGCATCAAGCACTTCAGGAACTCGCTTCCACTCGCGACCTTCGTGCTTGAACGTGATCTCATCGATCGCCGGTCTGTGCAGATCCAGTTTTGAAAGATCGCGGCCGACGCGCTGCGCGAGCTCGGCAACCGAGCCAATGCAAAGGAACTCCTTGCCGTCGGTCCACAGCGGCATAGGCGTACCCCAGAAACGCTCCCGCGACACCGCCCAATCGATGTTGTTCTCAAGCCAGTTTCCGAATCGTCCATACTTGATCGTTTCAGGATACCAGTTGATTTTTTCGTTGTTAGCGATAAGTTGCTGCTTGCGAAGAGTGGTGCGGATGAACCACGCGGTCTTGGCAATGTAGAGCAGCGGATCATCCGTGCGCCACCCAAACGGATAGTTGTGCCGATACGTTTCTTGGCGAAACATGAGACCGCGACGTTTGAGATCGGCCATGATCGGCTTGTCAGCGTCCTTGAAAAAGAGACCCGCGGCAATCGTGACTTCGGCCACGACGTGCCCAGTGAAATCGACACTATAATAAATAGGAAGCTGACGCGCTTTCCCCAGCGCGAGGTCGTCGGGACCGTACGCCGGCGCGATGTGGACGACGCCTGTGCCGTCTTCCGTCGTAACGAACTCCGCGGGAATCACATAGTAGCGATCTTTGTCTTCCTTACAATACTCGTAGAGAGGCTCGTAGCGCACGCCCGCCAGTTCGCTGCCCTTGATCTTTTCGACAACGCTGATTGGCTCGTCACGGAAAACCTTCTCGACCAGAGGCTCGGCGACGATGAGCTTCTCACCCGAGTGTTCGACCACACAATAGATGACGTCCGGGTGGACGGCTAACGCCATGTTCGCAGGCAAGGTCCACGGCGTCGTCGTCCATGCAAGAAACGACGTGTTCGGATCATCTTTGCGGCGGAAACGAACGTAGACCGATGGATCGTCCACTTCGCGATAGCCTTGCGCAACTTCGTGATCCGAGAGCGTTGCGCCGATGCGCGGGTCATACGGCACGGATTTGTAATCTTGCGCAATGAGACCGTGCTCCCACAGCTGCTTGAACAGCCACCACACGGTTTCGATGTAGTCGTTTGAAAGTGTGTAGTAGGCATCGTTCAAATCGACCCAGTAGCCCATTCGCTCGGTGAGCCGGTTCCAATCGCCGATGTAGCGGTAAACGCTCTCGCGACACCGGCGTGTGAACTCCGCAACGCCGACTTCCGCTTCGATGCGACTCTTGTCCAGAATACCGATTTCTTTTTCGATCTCGTGCTCGACCGGCAAGCCGTGCGTATCCCATCCCGCTTTGCGGCGCACGAAGTAGCCGCGCATCGTCCAAAAGCGCGGATAGAGATCCTTAAACGCGCGCGCGAGAACGTGATGGACCCCGGGGCGGCCGTTGGCAGTTGGCGGACCTTCGTAAAACGTATATCGCGGTCCGTTCTTCGTCTGTTCGAGCGTTTGCTCAAAAATTCGATGCGTCTGCCAGAATTCGAGCACGGACTGCTCGCGCGCAACAGGATCTGACCGTTCGGGAATGACCGGAAAACGCGGATCGGTCTTCTTCATCTAATCTGGCTTCATCGAGCGTTGTTGGCGTGGAGTTTGTGAAAAATTGATTCTCGTGTGACGATGCCGACGAGCTCCGCGCCTTCGTACACCGGCAATTCGTCAACACCGCATTCGTGGAAGCGCGTCAGCGCTGCGCGCGCCGATTCTTGCCCCGTCAAGGCGGGCGTTTGCGCAATCGGGATCATGACTTTGCTGATCGGTGTCTGATTCCAAAGCGCAAGCGGAATGCCAGAGGTATGCCGCACGTCAGCCAGCCCAACCAACGCTCCTTGATCGACGACCGGATAACCGGCGCCGGGTGTGCCTGCAAGTTCCCCGATGAACGACCCAACCATAGTATTCGCCGGTACCGCAATGAGCGTCTTGAGCATGCAGTCTGCGACGTACATTCGCTCGAGCGCCAGATCGATGCGTGCTTGACGACTCGACAAGAACGCCGCCTGCGCCAAAAAGACGGCAATGACGATCCACCATAGTCCTCGCACTTCGTGCCAGCTAAAGACAAAGTATGTACCGGCGACCGCAAGGCCGGTGGCGACGATGAGACTGACACGACTTGCCCACAGTGTCGCTCTGGCCTGGCTTCGCGTCCACATCCAC
>DASZFB010000279.1:0-4374 GCA_035940275.1 Candidatus Eremiobacteraceae bacterium
CTATTTGCATCGGCCAGCGCCTGCGACACGAGCAGGACGAGAGATTCCAAGGCGCCGCCGTCGCTTGACCGAGCGGCATCACTTTGGCCTCCAAGTACTGCTACCTCAACTGGACCCGCGGTGGAAATTCCCAGTACGACGTCTGGTGCGCTCACGCGCCGAACCGCGCGCAGGCGTTGCGTATGGAGTCGAGGGCGAGGTGCCAGCTTTGACCGCCACCGCAGATCCAAGCCCGCCGGCCGCTCCCGTCAACTGAAAGTTCCACTACAAGGGCGTCGTGCGGCCACGAATCGCTCGCACGCTCCGGCCATTCAACGAGCGTGACAGCCTCGTCGGACATGTATTGCGCGAGATCGAGATCGACAACTTCGCGCTCGTCTCCAATGCGGTACAAGTCGATATGCCACACCGGCATCCGGCCACCCGTATACGAGTGTGCGATGACAAATGTTGGGCTTGTCGCGCGGCCCGCACCGAGCGCGTGCGTGAAGCCGTCGACGAGCGTCGTCTTCCCTGCGCCGAGCGGCCCTCGCAACAGGATGACGGCTCCCGGCGAGCACGCACTGGCGAGCGCAGCCCCCAGACCTCTTGTCGCGTCCTCGTTTGGGAGAGATATCGATACTGTAGTCGCATCGGCGCTCATCGCGACGCGCTTACGGCCGCTCCCAAAAGCCTCCTGCAGCGCCATTTGGCGGGAGCGCGGCGCGGGCAAATCGAACTGATGCCTGTTCACATTTTTCAGTGAAAGAAGTAGCTTTATTTGACCCCCAAGGAACCGCCTAAGGGCGACGGCCGCGATGGTAAACGCGGCGATATGACGTTCGAATCGTACCAGCACAGCACACCCTCCGGTCGTGTTTTGACCGTTAACGTCGAAGACGAAATGCGCCGTTCGTACCTCGATTACGCGATGAGCGTGATCGTGGCGCGCGCACTGCCCGACGTCCGCGACGGTCTCAAACCTGTGCACCGGCGCATCCTGTACGCCATGTCGCAATTGGGCCTCAACCCCGACAAGCCACACCGTAAGTGCGCCGGCACCGTCGGCGAAGTGCTCAAGAATTACCATCCGCACGGCGACATCTCGGTCTACGATGCCCTCGTGCGCATGGCGCAAGATTTCAGCCTGCGCTATCCGCTGATTAACGGTCACGGCAACTTCGGCTCGGTCGACGGCGACCCGCCCGCAGCCATGCGCTATACCGAATCACGTCTCGCGCAAGTCGCGCTCGAGATGATGGCCGATATCGACAAAGAAACCGTCGACTTCGTTCCCAACTACGACTCCTCAACGCGCGAACCGGCGCTCTTGCCCGCGCGGCTGCCGAATTTGCTGATTAACGGCTCGTCGGGCATCGCAGTCGGCATGGCAACCAACATTCCTCCGCACAATCTCTCCGAGATCTGCGACGCGATCACAGCCATCATCGACGATCCAGCGCTGAAACCAAAGGATCTGCTAAAGATCGTCAGCGGCCCAGATTTCCCCACCGGCGCTCTTATCTTAGGTCGCGAGGGAATTCGCCAAAGTTATCTGACGGGCCGCGGTTCGATCATGATGCGCGCCAAGCACGAGTTCGAAGAGTTGAGCGGCGGCCGCCAAGCAATTATCGTTACAGAGATTCCGTTCCAGCTCAACAAGACAAAGCTCATCGAGTCCATCGCCGAGCTCGTCACAAACAAGAAGGTTGTCGGCATCGGCGATCTACGTGACGAGAGCGATCGTAAAGGCATGCGCCTCGTCATCGAACTCAAACGCGAAGCGCAGCCGCAGCTCATCCTCAATCAGCTCTACAAGCACACGCCGCTGCAATCATCGTTCGGTGTCAACAACGTTGCGCTCGTCGAAGGACAACCGCGCACCCTGACGCTGCGGCAAATGCTCGATGCGTACATCGAGCACCGCAAAGTCGTTGTGACGCGCCGCGCTCAGTACGAGCTGCGGAAAGCGAAAGAACGGGCTCACATCCTCGAGGGCTACCGCATCGCTCTTGACCATATCGACGCCATCATCAAGCTTATCCGCGGATCGCAGACGACCGAAGAAGCCCGCGATGGCTTGATAAAAAAGTTCAGCCTCAGCGAGATCCAGGCAAATGCAATCCTCGATCTACGCCTGCAGCGCCTCGTAGCCCTCGAACGCCAAAAGATCGAAGACGAATATGTTGCTTTGCTGAAAACCATCGCGGGTCTCGAAGAACTTTTGCGCAGCGAGCGCCGCATCTACGCAGTGGTCAAAGACGAAGTCGTCGGCCTCAAAAAGAAATATGGCGACAAGCGCCGGACGAAGATTGTCGAGGCCGAAGGCGAGTTTGAGATCGAAGATCTCATCGCCGATACTGAAGTCGTCGTCACCGTCACCTCGGGCGGCTACATCAAGCGGGTTAATGTCGACACTTTCCGCTCGCAAAACCGCGGCGGTCGCGGCGTCATGGGTTTAGCGCTCAAAAAAGAAGATGTCGTCCGCCACATCTTTTCGGCCTCTACCCACCAGCATGTGCTCTTTTTCACCAATCGGGGCCGCGTGCTGCGCCTGCGCGCGCACGAGATTCCGGATGCCTCGCGTCAAGCACGAGGCACTGCCCTCGTCAACTTGTTGACATTGCCGCCGGGCGAGACGGTGACCAATGTCTTGCCCATACGCAAACTCGGCACCGAAGAATTTCTTGTGATGGTGACCAAGCGCGGCTTTATTAAGAAGACGTCGCTGTCGGAGTTCGGCAACGTTCGGCGCTCCGGGCTCATCGCCATCAGCCTCATGCCGAACGATGAATTGCTCAGCACCGTTCTCACCGACGGAAAAGCGGAATTGCTCCTCGCGACAAGCGCTGGGTACGCCATCCGCTTTGATGAAAAAACTGTACGCCCCATGGGACGCGCCAGCCGCGGCGTTCGCGCCGTGCGGCTTGGACCCAAGGACACGGTGCAGGCGCTCGATATCATCGGTAAGGATCGCCGCGAAGTCTTGGTGATAACGACGAGGGGCTATGGCAAACGCACGCCCATCGATCTCTATCGCAAGACAAACCGCGGTGGCAAGGGCATCAAAGCCTTCAATCGTACGGCAAAGAACGGCGAGATCGTCGACCAGTTCCTCGTGAAGCCGGACGATGAGATCATGCTCATTTCGTCCCACGGAATCGTCATACGTATCAAAGTGTTCCAAATTCGAGAAACCGGCCGCTCCGCGCAGGGCGTGCGTGTCATGAAGCTTGACGAAGGGGATACTGTTATCGCTGCTGCTAACGTCGGACAGCGCACGGAGGAAGCGGAGCGTCTCTAGAATTACCCCCACTCAATGTAGCGGTCGACCTTGCGTCGACCGACAAACCAAGGAGCGATCATCTTGAGCGACCATACTAATGTAGATCAAAATAACTTCCAGGCTGAGGTGCTGCAGGCCACCGGCCCCGTGCTGGTTGATTTCTGGGCACCTTGGTGCGGGCCGTGTCGCATGGTCGCGCCGGTGGTTGACAAGGTCGCCCAAAGCTACCAGGGACGCCTCAAAGTCGTCAAGCTCAACACGGATGACAGTCCGAGCATCGCCGGTAAGTATGAGGTGAGCGGCATTCCGGCGCTGATCCTCTTTAAGGGTGGAGAACCTGTCGACCGCATCGTCGGCTACGTGCCCGAAAAGCAACTCGCGACGATGGTGGAGAAGCATCTAGCTCCAGTCGCCTAATCTCGCGGGAGCCTTATGAAAACACCGCTGCGGGAGGTCCCGCCGGTACATCGCTTTACGACCGACCCCATCGTAGCTATATATGATGGGGTGCTCGGTCGTGGCACCGTGCGCTCGTGCGTGCAAGTTGTATTAGATGAAGCTCGTACTGCGGCGCGCGACGGCTCAAGCATCGCAAGCTTCGAGGACCTGCGCACAGCCGTGCTCGAGCGGCTCGCCGTGGCTCAAGCATCCGGCCTCATGCGCGTCGTCAATGGCACGGGCGTTCTTTTACACACGAATTTCGGCCGCGCTCCACTCGCTTCAACCGCGCTTGCCCGCGCGTCCGAACTCGGTTCGGGTTACACAAACCTCGAATATGATCTCGCCGCCGGCAAACGTGGCAGCCGGTACGAACGCGTCTCCGCTCAACTATGCGAACTATCCGGCGCCCAAGCAACGCTGGTCGTCAACAACTGCGCTGCGGCTGTCTTGCTCGTTCTCGACACCTTTGCGCGCGACCGCGAGGTCGTGGTGAGCCGTGGCCAGCTCATTGAAATCGGCGGCGGATTCCGGCTTCCCGATGTCTTACGAAAAAGCGGCGCGAAACTCGTTGAGGTCGGCACGACGAACAAGACGTATCCGCTCGACTACCGTAACGCGTGGACACCGCAGACCGCACTCTTCATGCGAACGCATCCGAGCAACTATCG
>DASZFB010000280.1:0-3629 GCA_035940275.1 Candidatus Eremiobacteraceae bacterium
GCATGTATGCGTTGCCGTAGGTCATGCGCCGGCGCGCGAACGTGAGATAGAGTTCGTCCATCGCGCGCGTTACGCCGACGTAGCACAAGCGCCGCTCTTCTTCAATCTCCGACGGATCCATAAGCGCGCGATTGTGCGGGAAAATACCCTCTTCCAAACCGCAGAGCACGACGACCGGAAACTCCAATCCCTTGGCCATGTGTAGCGTCATGAGCGTGACGGCAGATTTGGCTTGGTCCATCGTGTCCAAGTCCGAGACGAGCGAGATGGTCGATAGGAATCCCAAAAGGTCCGGTCCCTCACGCTCTTCATATTCACGCGCGACGCCGATGAGCTCGCGCAAGTTTTCGATGCGGCTTTGAGACTCCGGCGTGTCCTCGGCCTGCAGTTCGCGCACGTAGCCGGTCTCTTCAAGGACGCTCACGAGGAGCGCCGCTGGACCGCGTTCGTCTCCGAGGCGTGCGAACGATTCGATGTCGGCGAGGAAAGCCGCGATGTCTCTGGTCTTCTTTGGCGCGGCAGCAGCGACCACCGCGGGATCGGCGAGTGCCTGCGCAAACGTCATGCCACGCTTTGTTCCCTCATCGGCGATTGCGTTGAGCGTCGATTGCCCGATACCGCGACGAGGCGCATTGATGATGCGGCGCAGACTAATGCCGTCGTCGCGGTTGACGATGTAGCGCAGGTATGAAAGCGCATCTTTGACTTCGGCGCGTGCATAGAACCCGACACCACCCACGATGCGATACGGCATACCGACCGCGAGCATCGTCTCTTCAACCGAGCGCGATTGCGCGTTGGTTCGATAGAGCACGGCAAAGTCATTAAAGCTTCGGCCATCCTCGCGAATGCCGGCTTGCACGAGGTCGACGATGAAACGCGCTTCGTCGCGATCGCTTGAGGCTGCGTACACGCGGACCGGTTTGCCGTCCTGGCGCGAGGTCCACAGCTTCTTGTGATGACGCTGAGTGTTGTGGCTGACGAGCGAGTTGGCCGCTTCAAGCACCTCGTTTGTCGAGCGATAGTTGCGTTCCAACCGGAAGGTTTTTGCGCCGGGAAAGTCGCGCTCGAAGCGCAGGATGATCCGGTGGTCGGCACCGCGGAAACTATAAATGGACTGATCATCGTCGCCCACCACGCAAATGTTCTTCGAACCGCGCGAGAGGGCTCGCACCATGCGGTACTGCGCCTCGTTGACGTCTTGATACTCGTCGACGAGCACGTAGGAGAAGCGCTCTTGGTACTTTTTGGCTATCTCATCGTTGCGTTCGAGCAGCGTGAGCGTCCGCATGATGAGATCGTCGAAGTCAAGCGCGTTGGCTTTGGCCAAACGGCGTTCGTACTCGACATACACCTTGCCGATTGTTTGGGAGAGATGCCCATCTGCGCTCGCCGCAAATGCCGCTGCGTCCAAACAGCGTTCCTTCGCGCGGCTGATCTGGGCTAAGATGCCACCCGGCGGGAAGTGACGTTCGTCGAGATTGAGGTCGCGCAGTATCTCGCGCACGAGCGCTCGCTGATCGGTCTCGTCATAGATGACGAAGTTTGGGCCAACACCAACGGCTGTGCCGTCGCGGCGCAGAATTCGTACGCCGATCGAATGGAAAGTGCCGACCCATAGACCGTGCGCTCGGCTGCCGACGAGCTGCGCAAGCCGAGACTTGAGCTCGCCTGCGGCCTTGTTGGTGAAGGTAACTGCCAGAATCGCATGCGCCGGAGCCTTCCCCAGAGCGAGCAGATGCGCGACACGATGCGTCAGAACGCGTGTCTTGCCGCTGCCGGCTCCCGCAAAAATGAGAACGGCACCTTCGGTTTCGGCAGTAGCGGCACGCTGCTCGTCATTGAGCGCTGCTAAAGCATCCATTAAAGATGCTGCTTCGTGGCGGCTTATGCTGCCTCTTTCAGCTCGGTTGGCTTCGTCTCGATGCTCATGCGTTCACCTTGGCGCAATACATCGATCACAAGTGCATCACCGATGTGATGATGGGCTAACGCAACTTGCAAGTCGTCGGGTGAATGCACGGCTCGTTCACCAGCTTTAACGATGACATCACCAGCACGCACGCCGGCTTTGCTTGCGGCGCCTTCCGGATCGGTGTCGGTGACGAGCGCTGCGCTCGGCGCATCCAAGCCGTAGCGATTGATGAGACGGCGATGAACGCCGGTCATTTGCAAAATCACTCCGAGATATGCGCGGCGGACGGTGCCGAAGCTGATCAGTTGCGATGCGACGAGTTTGGCCGTGTTGACGGGTATCGCAAAACATATGCCTTGCGAACCTTCCCAAATCGCGGTGTTGATGCCGATGACGTTGCCACGGAAATCGGTCAGCGGACCGCCGGAGCTGCCTGGGTTAAGGGCCGCGTCGGTTTGAATGACGCCCTCGATAAGGCGGCCCGTGTCAGAACGCAACGTGCGGCCGAGCGCGCTAAGGACGCCCGCGGTCACCGTCGCCTGGAAGCCAAGCGGGTTTCCTATAGCGATGACGAGCTGGCCGACGCGCAGCTGTGATGAGTCGCCGAGTTCGGCACTCGGTAAACCAGATTCGGGAATGCGCAGTACGGCAAGGTCGCTGTGTGGATCGTTGCCGACCATAGTAGCCGGCATTTCGCGTCCATCCTGGAAGCGCACTTCGATGCGATCGGCGGAGGTGACGACATGGCTGTTCGTGAGCACAAAACCGTCTGGTGCGATAACGAGACCGCTGCCTGATCCTTTGAGCTCTTCCAGGCCGCGACGGCGCAGCCGTTCTGGTGCGCGTCGCGCCATGCCGACGCTCACGACGGCGGGGCCAACGTGCTCTACGGCGTTGATGACCGCCTTTGAATACGCGTCAAGCGCTTGGGTTTCTTCTGGGTTCATGGATCCTATAGTTCTAACGGAAATCGACCGTTCTTAGTTTTTTTGGCGCAAGTATGCTGCCAAGGAGGCGTGTGCGTGGACGTACGAGAGCGTGCTCTCTGCTCCCATGTTTGTGTTGAGCCGGCCCGGCTCAAGTCCGTCGCGGCATCCGGCGCTTTCTTTCTCGAGGACCGCGAGCCGATCGGTGTTCAGTCCGATAAACCAGGAAAACGCTTCCAGGGCCTTGCCCTCATATTCTACCTGACCTGTCAACTTGGCTGCCGCGAGCCACGCATCGACCATGGCGCATGCCTCGATTGGTTGTTGGTCGTAGATCGCGCGCTCCCCGTCGCGTTCGTACCATCCCTTGTTGCCGATCGGGACGAAGACGTCTTTTTCGTGCGTCACTGAGGCCAAGAAGTTGAGGGCGCGCAATCCGGCCGCTTGTAATCTGGAATCATTGAGAGCGGCGCCACCGCGCAGCAGAGCCTCAGGCATCCGTGCATTGCCCCATGTCAGCATCGACTCAAACCATTCCCATCCCGGTTGCGAGTTGGCTTCGAGTGCGGCCGCAAGCAACCCGGTGTGGCGTTCGAGAACATGCTTCAATCTGCTTATGTCGTCTTGCGTTAAAGGACACTCAAGCGGCGGTAAGGGCGCCGCAGCTTCCGGTGCGACTGCGGCCGCGAGGCCCAGAATCGCGTACGATACCGGGTGGAGCGTGTGAAGAGCCTCAACGTGCTCCAGCGCGGCGAGGAGTAACGTGCGAGAGCGGTCGCGCCACTCCG
>DASZFB010000281.1:0-2556 GCA_035940275.1 Candidatus Eremiobacteraceae bacterium
CGCTTAGACTTTTAAGATGCGGTCGTAAAGAAACATGGTATAGTTCTTTTGTTGGTGGCGGTTAGTGAGGGTGATTGAGGCTCACTCTCAATTGTGGCTGCTGAGAAGCGGTCGCATGATTCTACAGCGCGCCCGGCGGCAGTTCAGGGCTAGCCTCACTAGCGACGTTGTTCACGCCGAAGGCTTAGCTGCACTGATGACTGTGCTCCGAAAATTCATCGATGAGATTGCTAGCGAGCTCGACGCGCGTGCCGACAAACCGCTTGCCCCGCATCACTGGCTTGGCTTCGTGAAACTACTTGCTGCCATCGATCGAGATGATGAGATGGGCGAGTTGCGCGAGTTGCGCCTACAAACGGAGCAGATCGTCTCTCAACGCGATGTACGTTTCCAGGATCGTTGCTTGGCGCTGATCCCATTACTTAGCGCTAATCCCGCTATTGCGGCCGAATTTACCAAGCGGCGGCACGCTGCCATAACAGCGCTTGCTGCGCTGTAGCTGCCAAGCTGCTCACAGCGATCTCATCCCTCGATCCACTGCCCATCTGACCTATGCTCCGGACGGAAAGACTTGCGCTGGGAGCCGATCGAGAAGCGCAAAGCGTTGCTCGCAAAGCTACTGCGCGGCTCACACTTGGCGCTTCGATCACGAGGACCGGATCGGAAATCCCGTTGTCTCGGTCGTCAACCGGCCGGCAAGTTACACTTATATCAGGGTGCAAACACGATCACCGGGCTCAACGCGATTGTAACACGCGCCGCGAAACGGCCCGTCATCAGAGTGATGACACCGCAGGCCCATTCGTATCGCTCGGGCTGTTCTCGCTCCCAAGCGAGAAATTCTTCGAGCGACATCAGCATTTCGGCAGTATTTGGCGTGTAGTCAACTTACCTCGTCGACCGGAGAACTTCCAAATCTACTGCCTCCGGCAACGGGCCCATCTGGCCGAGCACGGCGGCAAGGCGCTGGATCACGGCGGGGCGTGGTACCGAAACCTCTCCCTGTTCGAAGGCGACGACCGTAAGGGTTGCAAAGGCTTCGAGCAACTCGCCGGGGTCAAGCAGGAAATCGGGACTGGCCGGCCGGCCGAAGCGTTCGTTGCCGCTCGCGAAGGTCTCGTAGATCAGCACTCCACCCGGCGCGAGAGCGCGGGCAATCGCCGGGAGCAGCGGACGGTGCAGGTAATTGGTAACGATGATCCCATCGTAGTCATCGCCGAGCTGGCTGCTATCGTCGGTCTCGAGGTCGATCCGGCGCACCTCGCAACGCGGCCCCGCGAACGCCAACAGTGCGGTGGTATCACGATCGACCGCGCACACGGCAAATCCGCGGTCGCGCAGCAGGCGAACATGCCGGCCGCTGCCGGCCGCGACATCGAGCACGAGACCACCTGGCTTGATCAGCGGCAAAAAGCGGTTGACCCAGACGGAGGGGGCCGTCGAGGACTGAGGCGATCGCATGCTCTCTTGCATTGGCGGCAACCGATTCCAAACAACCGAAAGAGCCGAGTACACCGCACGGCTCGAAGGTAGTATCGATGATTTTATTAACGCTGCGTTGCCCCTTGGCGCGAGCTAAAAAGCATGCTCCGTCATTTCGCTCCTGTCAAAACCTGCATCGCAGGAGATGCGCGAGGAGCACAGGCGACGACTCCTCGGCGAATAGGTGAATCCCAGTTCAGGCTCGCGAGTCGAGTGATAGTCCGATACTGAATGCTTTTTGTCGCGTCGCACCTTCCGTCCGTTTCAAGGACCGAGCGATGATTGCCGCCGGTCTCTTCCTCTTAGCAAAAGTCTTCAATTTGCGAACTTGGTCCGCTGTCCATGCGCGGCGCTTGGATTTCTTGGTCATCTCATAATCTCCTGTTTCATAAATCGAATGACGATTAGCAGCGATGCCCCTAGCCTACAAGTTGATCTATATCAAGACGCCGTCCGGCGTTTGCATTATGCGTAAAATCATGATGTCCGCTAACATCAGAAGATGGACCGGCGAGAACACCCGTCGGGTTCGGTTTGTAGGTCCCGAATGACACTCATTCGGATCACACCAACTAATCATGGTGCGGCGGTTTGTTCCTGGCCGAAGACGTCTTATTCCTAATTTCGACGCAGGCTCTTCAAAACGTCGCCTCGCCTTTGAAGACTACTTGGAATAGCGGTAAAGCAGTGATGGGATAAGCAATGGACGACGTTACGATTGCACGAGCCTTTCACATTGTCTTTGTGGTAGCCTGGATCGGCGGCGTCGGCTTTGTGACGACTGTATTGTTGCCGGCCGTGCGCTCCCTCAAGCTGCCCGTGGAGCGCATAGAGCTATTCAATCAGATCGAGCGACGATTTGCTTGGCAGACGCGCGTTTCGACCATCGTCGTGGGACTGACAGGCTTTCTACATGCTCTATCGGTTCGACATGTGGGATCGCTTCCGGTATGGCGCCTATTGGTGGCTGGACGCGATGGTTGGCGTTTGGTTGGTCTTTACGCTTATGCTTTTTGTGTTTGAGCCGTTCATCCTGCACCGTTGGTGGCTGGCGCGATCCGCGTTGAAACCGGA
>DASZFB010000282.1:0-3809 GCA_035940275.1 Candidatus Eremiobacteraceae bacterium
GTCGCTTCGACTGTGCTCTCTCGGTTGCCGCCCTTACCGCGATTACCGTCGTGGAGCACGATGATATCGCCGTCCTTCACGTAGCGCAACACGCGATCGCGTATGATCGCGGGCGGTGGTCCTTCCCAATCCTTGGGCAGCGGCGCTGACCACATGATGATTTGGTAGCCCATGCGGCGAGCGGTGTTGATGACCGCGTAATCGCGCACCCCAAACGGCGGCCGGAAAAGACGCGTGTGCACGCCGGTCTCACGAAAGATAACGTCATCGGTCGTGGCAATTTCCCGTTCGATGTGGCGCGAGCGTTCAAGAACTAGGTGAGCGTGGTCCCACGAATGATTCCCGAGCGCGTCGCCATACTTGACTTCTCTGCGCACCACGTCCGGGTATTGGGCGACCGCTCTGCCGACGACAAAGAACGTCGCCGGAACGTGTTGTTCGTGCAGGTAATCGACGATCTCGTTCGTGTACGGCGGGTTGGGCCCATCGTCGAATGTCAGCGCAACGACCTTTTGACCAATGGCGACTCCGGTAACCGTATGTCCAAACGTTTGGTTTCTTGGGTTCTCAAGAAAATACCAGAGTATGGCAAGCACAACGCTGATGCCGACGATCATAACTGCGAAGATCCGCCAGCGCTGCATCAGTGGCCCTTCTTGAGCGCGGCCTTCACGGTCGATTGCGTGGGCGTGGCGCGCAGTTCGGCGCGGATCTTGTTTTGCGCTTCGAGCACGCTCGAGGGACCAAAGGACTCAATTTCTTGGACGATCTTGAGATAGTGTGGGTCGCGCAAGGACCGCCCCGCCGATGCGATGTGGCTCAAGTTCAGGCCGTGCATCGACTTCGCCGGGAGTCGCAGTTGGAATTCCTCGGCTTTTGTCGTGGCCCAATATTTCGGGTCCGAGAATCCAAAAGCGCGGCTCCCGCCTTCATCGCCGAGCGTCTGATCCACTTCGACGATGTATTGATCAGTCGAACGCGGACGTATGGGTTTGCTATCGAGATCCCAGATGCCGTCCACGCCCAACTCCTGAAACAGAAACGTCGGGGTTGGACCCGAAATCGGAACTTCGAACCACTTGGTGAGGGTACCGTCTTGGTTCGTCGCCGCATAGTACATCTTCGAGACGCCGTTATCGTTTGCGATGCGGTAGGTTTCTTGCGAGATTGACCCCGTTTGCTTGTACTCTTGCATCGTCACGGTCCACGTGCTCTTTGCCTTGAGCACACGGTC
This sequence comes from Candidatus Eremiobacteraceae bacterium, assembly GCA_035940275.1. Lineage (GTDB taxonomy): Bacteria > Vulcanimicrobiota > Vulcanimicrobiia > Eremiobacterales > Eremiobacteraceae > JAFANK01. Next base: position 1,235 of record DASZFB010000282.1, read on the forward strand.
GAGCTCAGGTTCTTGTTTGAGATACGGCCTCAAAAACAGAAGGTAGCTTGCCACGACAATTGCGACAAACACAAGGATCACGAGCCACGATCGAGTTTTTTCGTCCAAAGTTATGCTGCGGCAGCTCCGAGGTGGATGATAGAGACGAGCGCGCGGTAGACGTCGGGCATGTCATCTCCCGAGTACGCGATCGTACGGGCCCCTTTGCGCGTGAAGCCGCTAAGACCGTCGAGCATGTCTGCTTGCGCTGTTTTAAACGTGTCGATCTCCAATATGACGGGCGGCTGCAACGTGAACAGGCGCATATCTTTGCTGTGCCGCACGGCATCGGCACCTGCAGAGCGTAGCGCATCCTGAACCATTTTTGGGGAGAGGCAATCAGCCGCGTAATAACTCAAACTTCTCTTTGTTTCTACTCTAATTGCCCATGGAATGTTACGGGTTGCTTCAGCTAGCGTCGTGCTGTCGCCCGATACCAGCGCGACGGGTACGCCGTAAGCGCCTGCAAGAGCCGCATTGATCGTCAACTCTCCCACGACTTGTCCGGCCAAGCGGCATTCGAAGATCACTCGCGGGCTATAGGTGTGACCCATGACGGCATCGCGATCCCCAATCGCCCCATGATAGCCGATGAAAAAAGCGAGCGTATCTGGTTGCGTTTCGATTCCTTGGAGCATGTAGAGAGGCTTACTGCGTCCGGTTACCAAGCGCGCCCGAGGATCGACCCCAGCGACAACGAGATTGCGCATTGCCGAGTGCGCGTCGTTGATGACGGCGGAGCGTGCTCCAGCTGCAAACGCACCATCAAGCGCCGCGTTTACCTCCGAAGCCATAATCCCGCGCGTCCGCTGGTAGGCTGCTGCAGCACCTGGCTGCACCTCATCCCAGTGGACGATAGTGGCGCACCCTTCCATATCGGCCGAGACAAAAACCGACGGGCCCGAAGACGTGTCGTTCATGCGTCCGCTCTGCGTTCGTGTCAATTGCGATGCCATCCTCGGCTTGGCCGGCTCTGTACGGGGGTTGACGGCCGTTGGACGCGAAAAAACTCGCTATGCCGGAGAGCAACGCTTTAACTCGCCGCTGGAACTCCGACGTCCTCGTTGCGGATGGCGCTATGGGGACGCTGCTCATCGCGCGCGGCGCACAGGTTGCGTCGTGTGTCGAGGTTCTCAACGTGGATGCGCCTGAAACGGTCGCGGGCATCCATCGCGATTACATAGACGCCGGCGCACAGATCATCGGAACAAACACCTTCGCGGCGAACCGGCTCAAGCTTGCGGCGCACGAACAGCGCGGCAAGCTAGCCGAGATCAATCGAGCCGGCGTTGCACTCGCTCGAGGTGTCGCCGGCACGAAGGCGTATGTCGCCGGTTCCGTAGGTCCGCTGGGAGCGCTGATGTGGCCATTCGGCATCGTGACCACGGATGAAGCGCGCGAGGTTTTTGCAGAACACATAGCTGCCGTCGCTGCAGGTGAGCCGGACTTTTTGCTGCTCGAGACGTTCGGCAGCACGGCCGAGCTACTACTGGCGCTCGCAGCAGCGAAGAAGGTTGCTTCAAGTCTGCCGGTGCTCGCGTCACTTTCGGTCGTTGAAGACGGAAAGACTGCGGGCGGCGATCCGTTGCAATCTGCGTTCCAGCGTTTGCTCGATGCAGGAGCTGACGCAATCGGCATCAACTGCGCGGTCGGCCCGCAAGTCGTCTACGATGCACTTGCGCCAATCGCCGCGTCAATTCAAGCACCCTTGTCCGTGATGCCCAATGCGGGTTATCCGCAGCGACTCGATGATCGAACAGTGTATGAATCATCGCCCGACTACTTTGCGCAGTTTGCACAACGCTTCGCAGAACTGGGTGCGACGATCATCGGTGGCTGCTGCGGAACCACACCAGACCATACTCGCGCCATTGCGCAGGCTGTCTCGGGGCGCGCGCGACAACATCCGGCTCGCCCGGTCGCCACCGATAAAGAAACACGCGGACAGGAGCATCCCGCATCAAGCAGAGTGGTGCCTCCAGGAGCCACGACTTCGTTTGAGCGCAAACTTGGTCGTCAGTTCGTCATGACCGTTGAAGTATCGCCACCGCGCGGCGCGGATGCAAGCGACGCAGTCGGCGCCGCTCGGCTTCTCGAATCGGCGGGCGCCGATGCCGTGAATATTTCAGACAACCCCACGGCGCGCTTACGTATGTCGAGCGCTGCACTTGCGCACCTCATCATGCGCGAAACGAAACTTGCAACGATCTTGCACCTGACGTGCCGCGATCGTAATCTGCTCGCACTCCAAAGTGAGTTACTTGGAGCCGCTGCGTTGGGCGTCACCGGAATTCTTGCGCTCACCGGTGACCCGAGCAACGTCGGCGACTTCCCCAAGGCGACCTCAGTCTTCGATGTCACGTCGCTTGGTCTCACCCAGATCGTGCGCGACCTCAACCAAGGCAAAGACCACGCAGGCAACGACATCGGACGACCGACGCATTTTCGAATCGGTGTCGCGGTCAATCCAACGACCAGGACGCTGCCGTCAGAACTAGAGAAGTTTGCACAAAAGCAGCTCGCCGGGGCTGACTTC
>DASZFB010000283.1:0-4413 GCA_035940275.1 Candidatus Eremiobacteraceae bacterium
TGACCTTTCGGGCGGGCGCGACGTCGCGGGAACCGGCGTGCTGACGGCCGAGGGCAAGGTACAGCCGATTGAGGGCGCCCGGGAAAAGGTCCGCGCAGCAATCAAAGCACATGCAGAGATTTTCCTCGTGCCGAAGTCGAACTATGCTGACATCCGGGGCACTGAAGGAATCCGCATCATTCCCATCTCAAGCTTTGGCGAAGCGCTGAACTCGCTCTCTAACCTATGAAAATTTCAGTCGAACGCCTTTTCCATCCTGACGTTCAAGCTATCGAGCTCGATCAGCCGCTCCGCGTTATCGGCGATCTCGCACAGCGCTACCCTGACGGTGTCCACATCAGCGCGAGGATCACTCCGATCGGGCACGGCGTCCAGATGCAGGGCGCGCTCCGCGGTACAGAACGCGAAACGTGCGTGCGCTGCTTGGAGCAATATGCGCGGCCGACAAAGATCGAGATCGAGGAGACGTTCAGCGAAGACGTCGGGCGTGAAGAGGATTTCTACGCAGACGTTGCGCCGCTCGTCGACAGAAGTATCGACCTGACGGATCTTGTCTCTCAGCTCTTGGAAGTTGACGAACCTATGGCCGCGATCTGTTCGCAGTCGTGTCTTGGTATTTGCGCTGCGTGTGGTGCAAACCGCAACGTCGTCAAATGCAGTTGCGAAGAGCACACGGTGGACGCGCGCCTTGCAGGCCTGGCTCGTTTGCGGGACGAATTGGAATCAAACGACAAGAATGGTCGCTAGATTTCTATTGCTCTCATTAGAAATGAAGCAAGAATCTTTGAAGCAACGGACCTTTGAAGCAACGGACCTTCAGGTCCGTTAACTAAGGAAAAGCATGGCACAGCCTAAACAGAAGCGCAGCAAGTCGAATATTCGCACCCGGCGGCGCAATTGGAAACTGAACAAGGTGACGATTTCGGTCTGCCCGCAGTGCAAGCGACCGCGACGCCCGCATTATGCGTGCTCGAATTGCGGCTATTATGACGGGCGCTTGGCGATCAAGCAAAAGAGTGAGCCTGCCGAAGCCCCGTCGAAGGGTTAAGGATTGAAGAGTTACGGCGCCACGATCACCGGCGTCGGGTACTACGCGCCTCCCGGTGTCTTGACGAACGAAGATCTCGAGAAGCTTGTCGACACAAGTGACGAGTGGATCACACAGCGCACCGGTATGAAGCGCCGTCATATCATCGCGCCGGATGGTGTTACCTCCGACCTGGCTGTGCCTGCGGCGCTCGCCGCGCTGAACGCGGCGGGTAAGACTGCCGCGGATCTCGACTGCATCATTTGCGCGACTGCAACCCCGGACTATCTCTTTCCAGCGCTCGCCTGCATCGTCGCTTCCCGCCTCGAAGTACCGGGCACGCCGGCATTCGATATCGCGATTGCGTGTTCCGGATTTGTCTATGCGATGACGACTGCTGCATCGTTTATTCGGTCCGGCGTGTACAAGTCAGTGCTCGTCATCGGGGCGGAGACACTTTCCAAGATTACCGACTACACCGATCGGACGACCTGCATTCTGTTCGGCGACGGTGCCGGCGCGGCGATCGTCGAGCGTTCGGAAGAGGATTGTTTTCTCGGAGCAGACCTTGGTGCCGACGGCTCCGATCCGACGCTCTTATACCTACCCGGGGGTGGCGCTCGCTTTCCGTACAACCGAAATGGCGAGTTGGCTGACCAGCGCCTGGGTTACATCAGGATGCAAGGTCAGAGCGTCTTCAAAGTTGCCGTCAACCAAATGACGTCATCGACGCGTAATGCGCTCGCACAGGCTGGCCTAACCACAAGCGACATCGATTTTGTCGTTCCCCATCAAGCGAATCTCCGCATTATCGATGCCACCATTAAGATGCTTGGCGTACCGCGAGAGAAATGCATCATCGACATTGCAGAGTATGGCAACACGTCGGCTGCTTCAATACCGATCGCGCTCGCCGAGGCCGTCGAGCAGGGTTTGATCAAAAAGGACAACGTCGTCGTGATGACTGCGTTCGGTGGCGGGTTGTCGTGGGGGTCGATTATTTGGCGCTGGAAAGGCGCCAAAGTCGGCAAGCCTGCGGCTGCACAACAGCCGGCTGCTGCGGCCGTCGGCCGCTAAAGCATGCCGAGCGCGGCGTTCATTTTCCCTGGGCAGGGTTCGCAGGTCGTGGGAATGGGCGCGGAGTTGGCAGCGCGATTTGCAAAATCCAAAGAGTGCTTCGAGCGGGCCTCCACCGTGCTTGGCTACGATCTGCTCGAGCGCGTGAACAGCGCATCGCCGGACGAACTCAAAGAAACCCGCTTGAGCCAGCCGGCAATTTTCACTGCAAACGTCGCCATCTACCGTGCTGTGGCCACCCTTGGATTGAACCCTATCGCCTCCGCAGGCCATTCGTTCGGCGAATACTGTTCATTGACGATCGCGGATGCAATTGATTTCGATGAGGCCGTCCGCATCGTCAACGAGCGCGGGCTCGCGATGGGCGACGCCGCTGACGTCGCTCCGGGTCTCATGGCGGCGATCATCGGCCTCGAGGAAGCGGCGGTTGACGAGGTGTGCAAGCGCGCGCGCGAGGAAAGCGGAGCGCGTGTCGACATTGGTAACCTCAACTCAGTCGTGCAGATCGTCGTTTCGGGTGACGCATCCGCTGTCGAAGCAGCATGTGAGATTGCCAAAGAGCGCGGCGCGAAGCGGGTTCGCGTCCTCAATGTGTCCGGTGCTTGGCACAGCACGCTTATGGAAGCTGCTATGCCGCGTTTCTCACGTGCAGTCGCGAGTGCAACGTTGCGCATGCCGTCGTTCACCGTGATCAGCAATGTCATCGCGAAGCCGTACACGTCGGTCGACGAGATTCGCACCTGTCTGCTCGCAAGCTTGTGCTCGCGTGTGCGGTGGCACGAAGCTGCCTTGGCACTTGCGGCGCTGACGCCGGACTACATTGTCGAGTGCGGCGCTAGCGAAGTGCTCGCGCCGATGATAAAACGGCTGCCCAATATCGGAAGTGCGCGCGTTTTGCACGTTGCAGATGTTGCCGGCTTGGAAGATTTGCGTGAAACTCTAAGATCGGTCACTGCGTGATGCACCGCGGCAAGACAGCGCTCGTGACGGGTGCAGGCACTGGTATCGGACGGGCAATTGCGCTCGAGCTCGCGCGTGGCGGGGCAACTGTCATGCTCAACGGCCGGCGGCCCGAACCGCTTGCGCTCGTACAGCAGGAGGTGGCCAAGCTCGGCGGAACCGCGCACGTGCATCCGGCGGATGTCGCAGACCCCGAGCAAGCTGCGCAACTTGTCGCAGCGGCAAAGGCTGCACTGGGCCGGATCGACATTCTGATCAACAACGCGGGCCGGACGTACGACGCGCTCATCTTGCGTATGAAATGGGATGCGCTCGACGATGCTCTCGCCGTGAATCTCAAAAGCATGTTTTATCTCAGCGCAGCGGCGGGAAAGCTGATGCTCTCGCAGAAAGGCGGGTCGATCGTTAACATCACCTCGGTCGTCGCTTTGACCGGCAATGCAGGTCAGAGTGCATACGTGGCAGCGAAGGCCGGTGTGATCGGGTTGACGAAATCGCTGGCGCAGGAGCTCGGCACCCGTAACATCCGAGTGAACGCAGTGGCGCCGGGATTTATCGAAAGCGACATGACCGCGCCGCTCTCGGAGGCGCTCAAGGAGCAATACCAGCAGCGCATACCATTGCGGCGCTTCGGCAGCGTTGACGAAGTCGCAAAGGTAGTCTCCTTCTTAGCGAGCGACGACTCGGCTTACATTACAGGCCAGGTTATCGCGGTTGACGGCGGTCTGTCGATGTGAAGCAACGGACCTATAGGTCCGTTCCCGCAGGTGATCGACTCACGGACCGTATACTCACCCACACGTAGCGGTCGAGCTGGACTCGACCAACCACCCACGGAGGTAGCGACAGCCCGATGTCAGTGTTCGACAAAGTAAAGAAATGCATCGTGGAGCAGCTCGGCGTTGACGAGAATGAAGTCACGCCCGAGGCGTCGATCACGGACGATCTCGGCGCCGACTCCCTCGACCAGGTCGAGCTCGTCATGGCCCTGGAGACGGAATTCAACCTCGATATCCCGGACGAAGACGCCGAAAAGATCAAGACCGTCGGTGACGCCGTTCGCTACATCGAGGAAGTGACAGAAAAAGCCTAGCGCGGTTTCGCGGCTCCGCCTCATCGCGCACCCGCGGTAATTGGACGACATGTTTCAAGCGCTCTCCGATCGCCTCGGGGCGATCTTTCAACGGCTCCGCTCGCGCGGCAAGCTCACGGAAGCAGACGTCTCGGAAGTTCTCCGAGAGGTCCGCGTTGCGTTGCTCGAGGCCGACGTCAATCTTGGAGTTGCCAAAGAATTCATTGCGTCAATCCGTGGGCGTGCCGTCGGAACAGAGGTGCTCGAATCGCTCACG
>DASZFB010000284.1:0-3142 GCA_035940275.1 Candidatus Eremiobacteraceae bacterium
CACGCACGCGTTCCGTGAGATCATTCATCGCTGCTTCTCACTTCGGTATCGGGTTCAAGGTGAATCAGCACGTGGGCGCGCGGTCGGGCCTGCTTAATATCAACAACGATGATGTCCGATAGTGCATGCGCCTGCTGCAAAGGCATGTCACCCTTCATCTGCAGATGGAAGTCGATAAACTCGCCACCGCCGGATCGGCGCGTGCGCAGTTTGTGATAGCCGGCAAAAAGATCACCGTGCTTCTCTATGATGTAACGGATCTGAGCCTCTTGTTGTTCGGGAAGCCGGCCGTCAGTGAGATCGACAAACGCGCGAATACTCACGTCGTAGGCCGCCTTGACGATGAGGCCTGCGATCATGAGCGAAATGATGGGATCGATCAACGTAACGCCGGTAAGCCGGATGGCGAGCAATCCCGCAGCGACGCCCGCCGCTGTCCACACATCAGCGCGCAGTTGCGCAGCTTGCGCCTGGAGGGCGGGTGACTGCTCGACGGCAGCAGTGCGAGCCAAGCCGCGGTAGACCACAATGTTGACCGCCGCTGACAGCAGCATGACACCGAGCCCAAAATCAAGGTGTGCTATGGACGTTGGATTTCTAATGTGTTGGATGGCTTCTGCCACTACAACGCCTGCTGTCGCGAGAATGAGCAGCGCCTCCAGCGCCGCGCCGAGGTTCTCAAATTTGCCGTGACCGTACGCATGGTCTGCGTCAGCCGGCCGCGTGGCAAGCCGCACCGAGATGAGTTGGAAAGTCGTGACGACGAGATCAACCGCAGAGTGGAGCGCCTCTGAGAGGACGCTGACCGATCCAGTGAAAGTCCAGACAATAAGTTTGAGCGCGACAAGGAGAGCGTTAGAGGCCAGCGGCGCGCGAAGCGCTTTCACGCGCGCCTCGCCGGTTAGGCGCAGGGCTTCGTTATAGTTACGAGTTCCCTGGGAGCTGCTCGTCTGGGTTGTCACCGCCATGATCGTCACGTAATTCCGCCAGCAGACCGATGATTCCGCCGGGGTTCGACGCGGTCTCCGTCGCGGTCTCCACGGGCGCATCGGGTGAGGGGCGTTTCTTCTTGTAGCGCGGCGGCGGTGGTGGCGGAGCCTTGCGCTTTGGCGGTGTCAGCTTAGTGGGTACGGATGGTGCGCCGCTGGCGGTAGCGCCAGCCGCTGCGCTCAGCTTCAGCTCACGCGACGAGACAGCAGCGCGGACAGCAGCACGCTTACGATTATCCGCGTTCTTCCAAAGCACGAGCAACGGGCTGGCGATAAAGATCGACGAGTAAGCACCGCTCGTCACGCCAACGAGTAGAGCGAAGGCGAAATTCTTGAGCGTATCGCCGCCGAAGAATAAGAGCGCGAATAACGTGATGAGGACGGTAAGGAGCGTATTGACCGAGCGCGTCATGGTCTGAAGCAACGACGTATTGACCATCTGATCGTAGGGCACATCAGGCATGACGCGGCCGTTTTCACGAATTCGATCGAAGATAACGATCGAATCCATGACCGAGTAACCGATCACGGTCAGCAACGCAGCCAGAAAGGCATCATCAGCCTTGCGATTGGCGATCGCGTAGATACCGACCATGACGAGCACGTCGTGAATGAGCGCGATATCCGCCACGATGCCGTAGCGCAGCTGGTTTCCGAAACGGAATGCGATGTACAGCAACTGGAGCACGAGCGCAATAACGAGCGCCCACAGTGATCTGCTGAGGTACTCTTTGCTGAGACTGGGGCCGACCGAGGTAATCTGACTCTGTTCGCGATCGACTTTTATTCCCGCCCGATCAAGAGCGTCATAGACGGGGCCGGGATCGTTTATTGCACTTTGGGTCTCGATCAGGACGCGGTCGTTTGGCGCGACGTCACCAGCCTTCTGCGCGAGTTGCAAATTCTCGTCGCCTACTTGAAGCGCGGTGTACTGAGACCGAAACTCCTGTCCAATCGATGAGAGGTCAATCGACTTGAGAGCTTGTCGAACATCAACTTCGGAAACCGTTCGCGAGAACTTGACATCAATCGTAGAACCGCCAGTGAACGAAAGGCCCAGTGGAAGCCCGTGATGTTGTACCAGGGCGATCGCACCTGCAATGATGACAGCGGCTGATAGCGCAAACCAGTAGTTGCGCTGTCCGATGATATTCCATTTGAGATTCCGGAAGAACACGCTGTTATGCCCCGTACAGCGCAGGTTTAGTTACGACGTCATTGTCCACGACGGCATCCATGAATGCCCGCGTGACGTTGACTGCCGTAAGAAGCGAAAACACGGTTCCGACTAAGAGCGTCAGCGCGAAGCCTTTCACTGTGCCCGTTCCCAGCCAATAAAGAACAAGCGCACCGACAATCGTCGTGACGTGCGAATCGAAGACTGTCCAAAAAGCTCGCTTGAAGCCAACACCCACAGCGGCTCGGGTTGTGCGCCCGGCCCACAGCTCTTCTTTAATTCGTTCAAAGATAAGGACGTTTGCATCGACCGCCATACCAATGGAGAGTACAAAGCCTGCGATGCCGGGCAGCGTGAGCGCCACTTGGAACGTTGCGACATATGCAAGCATAAGGAAGCAGTAAACAACGAGCGCCACGTCAGCCAGTAGGCCGGGCACGCGATACACGGCGAGCATAAACAGCAAGACGATACCGAGCCCGGCAAGCGAAGCGACGAGCGACTTTTGAAGGTCGATTGCGCCGAGTGTCGGGCCAACGCTCTCGATCTCGATGATCTTGGTGGGAACTTTGAGCGAGCCAGCCGAGAGCTCATTTGCGAGACGGACTGCGGTATCGGTCGTAAAGCCGCCGTGGATCTCGCCTTGATTGCTGATCGCGCCTTCGATAGTCGGCGCCTCGATAAGCTTCTTATCTAAGAAAATCGGAAGCGGATTGCCGATGTTCTTGCTTGTCCAACTATAAAACTTCTTTGATCCCGCGCTGTTGAGCGTAAAGTTCACGGCCGGTTGACCAGCGCTATCGGTGCCGGCAGTTGCACTTGACATGTCCGCGCCAGTGATAACGGGCGGCCCTGACGCCTTAAAGGCATCGAATTTCGGATCGGTCTGGGCGCGCGCGACTTGTTGCTTGGTCATGGGCCGCATTTCGAGAACGGCAGCCTCGCGAATGAGCGCAATCGCTTGTTCCGGATTTTT
>DASZFB010000285.1:0-8201 GCA_035940275.1 Candidatus Eremiobacteraceae bacterium
TCCGTGGCGGCAGGCTGTGCTTATCGAAGACTGGCGGCTTGTGCGCGGCCCGCAGCTTCACGATGCGCCTGCCGCGTACGAGCGGGTCGAGATCACGCGCGATCGTCTCCACTTCGGGAAGTTCGGGCACGCTATTCCATCACCTCAACGGCCGCCCAGTTTGGTCCGACCTTGAAATCGACGACCAGCGGCACGTCGAGCTGCATCGCGTTTTCCATCGCGTCTTTTACTTGCGTGCGCACGAAGTTCACTTCATCCGGAGGTACATCGAATATTAGTTCGTCGTGGACTTGCAGGACGAGGTTCGCGCGCACGCTAGATTCCGCGAACAGCTGCCCAATTTTGACCATAGCGAGCTTGATGAGATCTGCGGCGCTGCCTTGAGCGGGGGCGTTGATGGCCATTCGTTCGGCGGCGGCGCGAATCGGATAGACGCGCGATCGAAGATCGGGCAGATAGCGGCGGCGGCCGACGAGCGTCGTGACGAACCCGTCGTTGCGCGCGCGCTCCAACGTACTATCAATGAAGCCTTTAACTTTCGGAAACCGCGCCAGATATTCGGCAATGAACGTCTTGGCTTCGGCACGGCTCATCCCCGCGCTTTGCGAGAGACCGAAATCGCTGATGCCGTAGATGATACCAAAGTTGACGGCTTTGGCGCGGCGACGCATTTCACTCGACACCTTTTCGTTTTCGGGAATGTTGAAGACGGCGCGCGCGGTAAATGCGTGGATGTCGTCTCCGCGCCTGAAGGCTTCAAGAAAGTTCTCGTCACGAGACATGTGCGCCAAAATGCGCAATTCGATCTGCGAGTAGTCAGCCGCCATGAGAAGATTACCTTCGGTGGCCGGCAAGAATGCGCGACGAATCGCGCGACCCACCTCGGAGCGCACGGGAATGTTCTGCAAGTTGGGATCCGAGCTGGAAAGGCGTCCAGTGGCAGCGCCCAGTTGATGCAGCGTCGTGTGCAAGCGATGCGTCACCGGGTCGATGAGCGTCGGCAGCGCATCCACGTATGTCGACTTGAGCTTGGAGACTTCTCGATATTGTAATAGCTTTGCGGCTATCTCGTGCTCGGCCGCGAGCGGCGCGAGAACTTCCGCACCCGTGCCGTAGCCGCTTTTCTTTTTGACGCCTGCCGGAAGTCCGAGTTTTTCAAAGAGAATCGTCCCCAACACTTTGGGCGAGTTGAGGTTAAATTCTTCACCCGCAAGCCGGTAAATATCAGCAGAGGTGTGGGCGATCGTCGACTCAAGCGAGGTGCGGATTCTGGCGAGCTCGTCGAGATCGAGACGAAAACCGGTTGCTTCCATGCGCGCCAACAGCGGAGCCAAAGGCTGCTCGATCTCGAGCAAGACTTTGTCGACACCGACTTCGCGGACAGCCTGAAGCAGCGAATCTGCGGCGCGCAGCATCGCATCGGCTGGCGAAGCGCACACCGGATCGATGGTCTGGCCGGGTTCAAAAAGCGTCGAGCTCTTCTCAGCGGCCGTATCAGGAACCGGCACGCCTTCGCCCGGCGTGCCGCGCAGTGCGGCTGCAAGCGTTGGTTCACCTCGCGCCGGATCTTGAATGCCTGCGGCGAGCATCACGTCAAGTGCAAGCCTATCGAGCTGCAGTCCATGAGCGTGCAGCCACCCGCTGACGTTTTTGGCATCAAAGACGATCTTGCGGGCATCGCTCGTGAGCAGCTTTGCGAATTCGTCACGCAATGTCGGGTTTTCAGTGAGGGCGTCTGCGGGGATGACGACGGCCTCGCGCGCGCGCCATGATAGCGCAACTGCATATGGCCGTTGCGTGCGCCACGAAGAGAGCACCGGCACGGTCGAAATTGCCACGCGCTGCGCTGCAGCCGTCGCTTTGAGCACATCTCCAATTGCAGCCGTCTTATCGATGACTTTGTACGAACCGAGATCGAACGTTACTGGTTCGGCTTCGGTGATCGCACCATTTCCGCCGGTCAGCTCCGCAAATGCGGGCGTCGAAACTTTCGCCAAAAGCGATCGGAACTCTAACTCTTGATAGAGCTCAGACAAACGCTCTTTGCTGGGTTCGTGATACCTCCAGCCTTCCCAATCAAACACGATTGAAAGATCCCTCTTTGCGCGCGAGACGTCTCGGCACGCTCGAGCCTTGTCAGCATGCTCGCGCAGCAGATCGGCGATCCGCTTTGGCGTGACCTTATCAACGTTTGCCAACAGGGCATCGAGGCTACCGAACTGTGCGATGAGTTTGGATGCGGTCTTTTCGCCGATACCGGGAACGCCGGGCAGATTATCTGAGGGGTCGCCTTTAAGCCCGCGATAGTCCGGGAGCTGCTCGGGAGAAAGTCCAAAGCGTTCGCGAACAGCAACCTCGTCGTAACGAGTCATTTCGCTGATGCCGCGCCTGGTGACCACCACCGTGGTATGCGGGTTGACAAGTTGCAACAGATCCAGGTCGCCGGATACGACGACGCTGTCCAGCTGTCGCGCCGACGCCTGCGTCGATATAGTCGCAATACAGTCGTCTGCTTCTTCGTCCTCCACTTCGACGATCGGAATGCCATAGCCATCGAGAATCTTGCGCACGGTCTCGAACTGGGGACGTAAGTCGACTGGCGTTTCGGCGCGATTCGCCTTATATTCGGGTACTGCGGCGAAGCGCTCCGCGGGGATGCCTGCGTCGAACGCGGCCACAACATGAGACGGTTTTTCTTCGCGCAGCACGCGATCGAGCATGCGCTGGAAGCCGTACGCGGCGCTGATTGGCTTGCCGGTTGACGTCGTTAGGGGCGGCAGCGCGAAGAACGCTCGATAGACGAGCGCGTAGACGTCAATGAGCAGGAGCTTGTCTTGTGACATTTCTCAAATTCGTCTTTGGGAGCGCAAACGTCAGTGTATACGCAAGCGTGGCGACTCCGGCGAGCGTCCAGATCACCGGCACGAGACCGAACGCGTCCGCCACTGTTCCCAGTAGTCCGACACCAAGTCCGCCGATACCGGTTGACAGTCCGATGAGCAGCGCGGATGCGAGCGCCATCCGGTTGGGCATATATTCCATTCCCATGACGACGGCGCTCGAAAACGTGCCGATGAGCAGCGCGCCGGCAAGCGCTAAGGCGATCAACGCAACGATGCCGCTTGTCAGCAGATATAACGCGAGCGCGAAGGGCACGAACATGAGGCTTGTGCTCATCGTTTGTTTCACGCCGTAGCGATCCGCGATGGGGCCGGCGAGCAGGTTTGCGGCGGCGCCGACGCCGAGGAAAAGTGAGAGTAAAAAGCCGTTGTGGCTGACGGGCTGATGCAAGACGTTAACGGCATACAGCGGCACAAACGTCAGCACACCCGCGTAGACCATGGAGCGCAGCGACGTAATCGTCACAAGAATGCTCATAACGTAGGGCATTTTGCTATCGCTCGATGCCGAACGGACGCTGGCCTCATGCGCTTCGTGCGCTTTTGTGACGGCGGGGACAACGGTTGCAACTACCGCCGCGACAAGTACCGCCGGCACGATCAATAGCCAGGTTCCGGGCAGACCGCGCCAGGCGATCAGCCCCGTGACAATGATTGGTCCGAGCGCCACGCCGATATTTCCACCCACGGCGAACAGCGAGCTGCCGGTGGTGGGGAACAGGCCCGAGACTGTGCGAGCAGACTTCGTGGCCTCCGGATGATACATCGCTGAGCCGAAGCCGGCCAACGCGACGAGCGAAACAACCGCCGCGTAGCTGCCGGCGATGCCTACACCCGCGTACCCGGCAAGGGCGAGAAATACGCCAATCGGCAGCAAGAAGCGCGTGCGCAAATTGTCGGAGGCGACGCCAAAGATCGGCTGCATAATGGAAGAGGTCAAGCCGGATGCCATCACAAGTGCGGCCAGCCAGAAATACGAGAAGTGAAACTCGCGCTGTAGGAATGGAAGTAGTGCGGGCAACGCGCCCGCGCCGACGTCAACGCTTAGGTGTCCCAACGAAAGGATGCTCAGCACTTTGCGGTTCACGCGAGATTCACCCAAGCGACGAGGGCTTGTGGCCCCTGCGCCCTAAGGGCAGGCCCGATGCCGCACCCGACCCTCATGATTATCCTAACGCTGCTCATCCTTCTTATTGCGGTGCCGCTGATGTCCGTGTGGACGGGCAAGCGCATTCGCACCGCAGCAGCCACGCCCGCAGTCAAATATCTGCGATACGCTCGCACGATTGTGATCCTCTGGTCACTTACGGCTTTAGCTTTATACGCCCTTCGCTTGCATCACATCGATCCGACCTATGTCGGTGTGAAGCCGCCGCGCTTCATGCTCGAACTCGCCGCGGGACTTATCCCGCTTGTTGCGCCGCTCTTGTTGAGCTTGACCGGCAGTCGGCGCGTGCTGAGCAATGAGTACGCGCGCGCGTTGCGCGCAGTCGTTCCCGCCGACCTGCCGCAATGGATCCTCTTCGTCCCGCTCGCCGCGAGCGCGGGAATCTGCGAGGAATTTCTCTATCGCGGGTTTGCGCTCACGACGCTCAGCTCGATGACGGGCAGCGTGGCCTACGGAACCCTGCTCTCGTGCATTGCGTTCGGCATCGGCCACGCCTATCAAGGAAGAACGGGTATGATCGGAGCGACGATCACCGGCCTGATATATGCGGGTGTCTTTCTCGCGACGGGATCGCTATATCCATGCATGCTTGGTCATTTCATTCAGGACATTGTGGGCGCTGCAGTGCTCTCGCGCAAGCTCGAGGATGCTGTTTTACCAGGGGCAGTGGCTGATACGTCTGCGGCAGCGGGCGGAGCCTAAGCGGTAGGTTCCAGCGTGCCGCAAAAAGAACGCTCGCTTATCAAATTTTAGGAGGCCCTCGTTGACCTACGTCATTACCCAGCCGTGCATCACCGTCAAGGACAAATCGTGCATCGATGTTTGCCCGGTTGATTGCATTAAGGGTGGTGACGAAGACCCACAACTCTACATCGATCCCAGCGTCTGCATCGATTGCGGCGCGTGCGTCGCAGCATGCCCGGTGAATGCTATCTACAACGAGACGGAAGTCCCCGGGGAGTGGAAAGAGTACACAAAAATCAACGCAGATTATTTCACGAAGTGATGTAGTGGTCGACCTTGCGTCGACCGAAGTCGTTGCGGCAACGGACCTTTTAGGTCCGTTTTCTATTTCTCTTTACTACGCTTACCGACGAATTGCCAGCCGAAGCGGCCTTTGATGCACAGGTGGCCATGCCCCACCTCGTTATCGAGCGGCGAGCTTACCTTCACGATCTCACCATCTTGTGCGTGCACCGTCAACGTGCATCCCACGCCGCAATACGAGCAAATCGTGTCACCTTGTTGCTGCCGCGACTCGTCCCACGTCCCCGCGTCGCGCATGTCGCGCTCCGTCTTGAACATGAGCGCACCCGTCGGACACACACCGATGCAGTTGCCACAATAGACGCACGCTGAATCGGGCAATGGCACCGCGTATTCCGTCGAGATGCGCGCATCAAAACCGCGACCGGCAATTGCAATGGCAAACGTGTTCTGCGCGTCGGTGCCGCATGCTTCAACACACTTGTAACACAAAATGCATTTGGAATAGTCGCGCACGTACAGATTGTTGTCGACCTTCACCGGCTGCGCGACCGTGTGCGCCATCGATCCGTCGCCTGCGTGGTGATGTCCGGTAACCGCGGCGTCGCGTTCTCCCGCGTGCGCAGGTGTGGCAGGTGCACCATAACGTTCGGGTTGTGCCCTGTACCGCTTCATCTGACGCTGCATGTCGTCCGCCAACGAGACGTCAACCGTAGACGCGAGAAACTCTAACACGAGCCGTCGACTCAAGCGAACGCGCTCGCTGTCCGTCTTGACTTTCATGCCGTTCTCGCACTTGCGCGAGCACGCAGGCACGAGCGTTCGCGCGCCTTCAAGTTCGACGACACACACGCGGCAAACGTTTACCGGCGTTAAGTTTTCAAGATAGCAGAGCGTCGGAGTATCGATGCTTTGCTTGCGGCAGGCTTGCAAAATCGTCGAGCCCTCGGGCACGGTCACTTCGGCGCCGTCCACGGTGATGGTCACATTCGGTTTGGCGCGATCGAGAGAGGTCATCGCGGCGAGGCACCGCTGAAAAGGTTGAACTTCGCGAGTGCTGATTCAATAGCGCTCGACGCAGTTTGGCCGAGCCCGCAAATGGACGCGTCGCGCATGACTTGCCCGATTTGCGCCAGTAACGCTCGCTCAACGTCCATCGAGCCGTGCGGTTTCGCCGACGCGAGCCGCTGCAAGAGTTCTTGCTGACGGACCGTTCCAACGCGACATGGCACGCACTGCCCACACGACTCGTCGCGGAAGAACGCTGCAATGCGCAACAAGATCGCTTTGAGGTCTGTTGTCTCGTCGAAGACAATGACGACGCCCGATCCGAGGGTCGCGTTCACAGCGCGCACGCCTTCAAACGTCAGGGGTACGTCGAGCTCATCGGGAGTGACGAACGCTCCTGCCGCGCCGCCGAGCAGCACGGTTTGGAGCCGCTTGCCATCGCGCACTCCACCGGCAAGATCGATGAGGGCTCGCAATGTGGTACCAAATGGCACCTCGTACAAGCCTGGTTTGGCAGCGTGACCAGAGACGCAGAAGAGCTTGGTGCCGGTTGAATCTCCCGTGCCCGTAGCGGCGTATGCCTTACCCCCGTGGAGCACGATGTCGAGCACGTTGACGAGCGTTTCAACGTTGTTGACGATCGTCGGCTTTCCAAAGAGACCTTTTTGCACGGGAAACGGCGGCTTGTTGCGAGGTTCGCCCCTGAACCCTTCAATCGAATTGAACAGGGCGGTCTCCTCACCGCAGATGTAGGCGCCAGCGCCGCGACGCAACTCGATATCGAAACGGATGCCGCGCTCCAAGATGTCGTCGCCCAACATGCTGTGCCGCCGCGCTTGCTCGATCGCGTTCGCGAGGCGCTGGGCTGCGAGCGGATACTCGCCGCGTATATAGATGTAGCCGTGTTCGCATCCGCCGGCGATCGCCGCGATGGTCATCGCCTCCACCAGCGCAAACGGATCATCTTCCATCAAGACGCGATCTTTGAAAGTTCCGGGCTCTGACTCGTCGGCATTACACACGAGATAGTGCGGACGTTCGGGTTCGCGAGCGACGGCATCCCATTTGCGGCCGGTCGGGAACGCAGCTCCGCCGCGCCCTACTAACTTCGACTCCGTGACTTCCCGAATTATGCCGGCCGGCCCAAGTTCGATCGCGCGCCGCAGAGCCGAGAAGCCACCGGCCGCATGATAGTCGTCAAAGCTCTTCGGGTTGATGTGCCCAACGCGACGGAGTAATCGCACGTCGGACCCCTCAGTTTTGGGTGGATAGTATCTGGGCAACAACTTGCTGGAAGCGTCGAAAAAGCCGCGCACTTGGGCTGCATCGATGGGCGCGAACGCCGCGCGCGGCGGACCGGGACTCCCAGGCGGATGGGCAGCACCCAAGAGCAGTGCTGCCGGTGCCCGGTCGCACAACCCCAAACACGGGCTGCGCAGCCACGTCGCCATGCCGTTTTGTTTTGGCTGTCCCGGAAGGCCAACGTCTTTCTCGAGCTGCGCGCACAGCTCGCTGGCGCCTGCGGCCATGCATGCGATGTCATCGCAAACGTGCAGCACGAATGGTGCTCTGGGTGTCGTCGAAAATAGCGCGTAAAAACTTGCGACGCCATATGCGTCAGCGGGCGGAATCGTCAAGCGGCGGCAGATATAGTTAATTGCACCTTCGCTGATCCAGCCAACACCGTCGGAAACCGCGTGCAGCGCGGGCAACAATTGGTCGCGCCGGCTACGAGCGCCGTGCCCGCCGAGTGCGACGTGGCCATCGCCCAACGTTCGCGGCGCGCCTTCCCAACCGGAGGTGGGCGGCCCCAACAGAGCATCCACCGCCTCCCGCTCCGCATCGGTCGGCTGCGCTTCTGTGAAGTGTACGTCCAAAACTAATCTCCGACTGCAGCGTGCGTGCGCGCGAGTTTATCGATTCGTATTGCCGAAGCCTTGAACTCCGCGGTGCCGGATTTCGGATCGTTCGCCTCAATCGTCAGAAAGTTTGTGGGGACGTCGAAATGAAACGTCATGAAGGCGAGGCCCGGTCGCAATGTTTCGTCGATCCGCACCGGCACGACGACAGAACCGCGTCGCGAGCTCACTTTTATTTCTTCACCGTTGCTCACACCGTACCGTACAGCGTCCTCGGGC
>DASZFB010000286.1:0-3357 GCA_035940275.1 Candidatus Eremiobacteraceae bacterium
CCCTACGCGCTGACGACCGCGATCCTCGGTGGCACGACGGAACTTGTCGCGTTGCGGTTCAAGGCATCAGGCCACGAGTCGTATTTCTTCTGGTACGTCACAATCTGGGCCGCCATTTCCCTGCTCGTCTATCTACGGATGCCTGAAACCCATGTCAGGCGAGCGGCGGTGACTACGGCGCGCCGTGCTTCGTCGAACCAGGGCGATTGCTGAAGCTGCCGCGCAAAAAAATGGCTGGCGTGAGTGGGTCGAACGTTTCCACCGGGATGCGCCGCGTTCAAACGGCTGTGCAAGCATCCAGGTGCACGCCGCCCGACGTGTTCGCCGCTCGGCGACGTGATGACGGGCAGGGCAGCAACAGCAGTCACGTTGAGATACCGGACTTGCCATTTTTCTTCGGAACGATGCTGTTGCCCGAAGCGGAACGCTCCTTGCGTGCGGCGCCTCGTTGCGCTGTGCCGGCATGTCCACCACGCCCGGATTCCATCACGTCCTTGAGGTAGTGCTCTACCACGTGCTGGAACTCCAGCATCGCCGCGTGCAAGTTAACCACGCTCGCATCGTGGCTCAGCGTGACGGCAGCTTTCATAAGGTGCTGGACGACGACGGCCCGGAACAAAGCTTCTTCCACGGAGAGTCGCGGCGCGAGGGCAGCCAGCACGGATGCGATTCCTTTGCGCAATCTCTCGCGCACTCCGGTGGCGCCGGGCAATACGACATCAAGAGCGTCGACCAGCCCCACGAAAGCGGGGTGCGTCGTGCGAAACGCCACGAAAAACGTCGTCAGCCGGCTCGCAACGACCGATACATCAAGCAGCGGCACCTCCTCGCTCAGCCGGACTAACGCTGCTTCAAGCTCGGTCACGTATTGCTCGATCAGCGTACCTGCGACCTGCTCTTTCGTCGGAAAGAACTGGTAAAGCGAACCGATCGACGCCCCCGCGCGCGCGGCGATCGCTGTCATCGTCGTTGCTTCGTACCCTTTTTCGGCGAATTCCGCACTTGCGGATTCCAGTAACGACGCCACCCGCGCATGTCCGCGGGCGCGGCGCGGCGCCTTCGCTTCGCCCGTATTCGGCGTTGACTTTTGTGAGGCCATTCTCATATACTGTTTGTGAGCACCCCCTCACAATACACCAGCGGCTCGCCGCTTTCAATGGAAGACCATCATGTTGCAAAACCTTGACCCCAAGACTACCGCTCTCGTTCTGATCGATCTTCAGGAGGGCATTCTCGGATTCGGGAAAGCGCCCCGCCCAGCCGCAGCCGTGCTGGCTACCGCGGCAACGCTCGCAAAGCGCTTCCGGGAAGTGAACGCGCCGGTCGTCCTGGTCCGGGTGGGCTGGAGCGCCGACTTCGGCGATGCACTGAAGCAGCCCGTCGATCAGCCCATCTCGCTTCCCCCCGGCGGACTGCCCTCGAACTGGTGGGACTTTCCCGTTGAACTGGCGGTGGAGGAGCGCGACATCAAGATCACGAAACGCCAATGGAGCGCTTTTTACGGCACCGAGCTCGACCTGCAATTGCGGCGTCGCGGCATCGAAACCATTGTGCTCGGCGGGATTTCGACGAACATCGGCGTCGAGTCGACGGCTCGCGCCGCGCACGAGCACGGGTACTCGCTGGTGCTCGTCGAGGACGCAATGAGTTGCGGCGCGCCCGAGCATCACCATGCGTCGCTGAATTACATCTTCCCGAGGCTCGGTCTCGTGCGGCGATCCGTCGAAGTACTCGAGGCGCTCGCAGGCTGATGACGCCCGATGGACAAGCACAGCGTGGCCGGAGAGCGACAATGAGCAGCGAACGTCACACCGGTGCTTCGTCGCTCTTGCGCCGCGTCGAAACCGTGTTCGACAGGCGGGCGCTGGGTCGCGCCATGTTTGCGCTCGTCCCGCTGCTCCTGCTTGCAGTCATATCAGGCAGATCCGAGTGGCTTACCGCTGCAATCGTGCCGGTCGCGATGCTCATCGCACTCGACCACTCGCAGCTTGCGCCGCTCGGCGTCTTCGCGCACGCTTTGGCGATCAGCGCGGGCTTCGTGATCCTGATGGCGTCGCTCGCGCACCCGCTGCTCTTTGTCGTAGCCACAGTCCTGCTGGGCATGGGATCCGTGCTGGTGACCGCGGGCGGCAGTGCCTTGCGCTCGCTCGGCAACTTCACGTTCATTCCCTCGCTGTATCTTGCCTGCGAAAGTGGGGAAGGGGTCACGCGGCAGACGCTTATCACCCACAGTGTCGAGGTCCTGCCGTTCCTGTTGATAGCGGCGTTGCCGATCCTGCTCGTTGCGTCAGTCGAGCACTTCCGCTCGCGTGAAACCGGCCAGCCGACTCTTGCGCATTTCGCAAAGTGGACTCGCCTCTCGCCGAACAGCGAGCGCAACGCATATATCGAGCTGGTGATCACCGTCGCGCTCGCGGTCGCTTGCGCTGCCGCACTTGTCGAATGGCGGCACGTCGATCATGGTCAGTGGATGATCTGGTCGGCCGCCAGCGTCGTTACCGGAAATGCAGCAAGCGCCCGGCAGAAGTTTCGCAGCCGGCTCACCGGGGCCGTTGTCGGCGTTTCCTTCGGAGTGGTCGTCGGGTTGATGATCCCTCATGCGTTATTTATGCGTGTGCTCGTTGTGTTCGCCGCAATGCTGACGCTCATCTGCATTCGTCCGTACACGCTCGCATTCGGCGTCCGGTGCGCCTGTGCGGCAATAGCCTTTGTATTAGCGGGAAAGCCGTGGATTTTTGGAGGCGAACGCCTGCTGAACGTGGCAGTCGGCAGCGCCATTGGGCTGCTGTGTGCGCTCACGGCATCCGCCATTGCGGCGCACATGAAAGACACGTGCCACTCGACGTGTGACTCCCCAAGACCCCGGCAGGACTGAGCGGGACTGCGCAGTCGCCTCTGATTAAGGGCGCACGAGGGTGCGGGCAGATTCGGTGTTTTGGACATTTGTATCGGCGAATTTCGCTGGCTGAGGAGGAGCGGCATGTCAAGAGTGCTTACGATCGAAGACGATGAAACTACCGCTAACGATATCGCAGTGGAGTTGCGGAAACGCGGTTTTAGCGTCGATTGGGTCAACAACGGACGCGAAGGAATTGCGCGGGCAATGAGCGATGAGTACGACATCATCACGCTCGACCGCATGTTGCCCGGCGTGGACGGCTTGAGCATTGTGACGGCCATTCGCAGCGTGGGCGTGCACACACCTGTGCTGATGGTCAGCGCGCTAGGCGACGTTGATGAACGCATTCGCGGCTTTCCGCTTATAGCGTCTTGATTTCAGTGGCGGTTCCGGCCGGTGATCTGTCTAACGACTGGTAGTTGTGAACGACTGTAGTGCCGCTGGAAGCAGCCGATTAG
>DASZFB010000287.1:0-16865 GCA_035940275.1 Candidatus Eremiobacteraceae bacterium
CGATGACGTCTGCCTTGGTGCGCGCCGCCTCTCGGCTTAAATTCAGGCTATCGCCGATGAAGTCGGAAACTTCTTGGACCTCGAGGCGCTGATAGATGTGGGAGATAATGACAGCGTTTTTGCGCTTGGCCAGCGCACGGATATGCTGTTTGAGCTTTTCGAGCTGGGGGGTTTCCGGCCGAACGGTGGTTCCGTTGTCCACCGGCATCGCAACGGCAGGCATAGTATGTATTAGTTCTGTGCGGCGGAGCCAATTCTTTTGCTCGCGCGACTACACAACGACCTATGTAGCGGTCGACCTTGTATCGGCCGCTGAGCTTTGCACCAGCGGACCTTCAGGTCCGTTCTACCCCTCCCAAGACCGCTTGGGCCCCGTGTCCATGTGCACCCAGCCCTCGGGGTAATATCCGACGCCACCGCTGATCGGACACGCTTCGCAGATGCCGGCGAGATCGGCGAGCGGCACGCCTGGCACGTGAAAGTCGACCGCTTTGCCCCACATGTGAAGCGAGAGACGTGCGGCGCCTTCGATGCGCGCGTTCGTCTGGGGCGTTCGATAGCCGCTGTGAACGATGATGGGCTCGCCGATGCCGTCGCGCACCAAATACCGCTGCACTGCCCAGAGCGCTTCGATGATGCGCACGTTGATCTGCACGAATCCGAAGCGCGGCGCAACGTGTTCGTCGCGAAGCACAGCACATAGCTTTTTATAGCCCGGCCAATAGAGCGTCTTGCCATCGACGGTGAACGGTTCGGCCGCGTACTCGCCCGTATCCATCCGCTCGATGAAGAGGGTGTACTGTCGCGATGGAGACGCTGAAGAGGCTGCTGCGAGCGCTCGGAACGGCAAGCCGCTCGCGCTAATTGCGAAAAGACCGCCGGCAAGAAATGCGCGACGACCTATAGATGATTGCCGCTCGAAAGTGTGCTCGCGGCTACCGCAGTCCACACACATATATAACAGTATCGGCATTCATGCCGCGTACTCTATATCACACAGCGCGAACTATGAGTTTGTGACTTTGCAGCCTTGACGGTGCGTGCTACAATGCATCTCGTGGCGGATAGAAGCGTAGTGTCAAGACCTACGGCTCATCGTGAACTTTTTGCCGATGCTTTTGCATGGCGCCTTACCATGTTGGGCGCCGCGGCCTTCGGCTTCCTTGTGACGTTCATTGCACTCGACCACGAGATCCACGCGCTAACGAATGTCATGCTGCCGTTGCTCGCCATCGTGCCAGCATATCTTTTGTTGATTTCACTCAATATGTGGTGGGCGGCACGGACGACGGCACAATTCGGTCAAACGAGACTGCAGGTGGTTGCGGAAAACCCCGCACGCCTTCGCGGCATCCGCGTGTTAACAACCTGCTGTGGCCTCGCGTTCGGCATCATCGTCGCGCTCTGGTACGTCCACTCAGTCTCCAAGTAAAGTGCGCGGCGCGTAGCCGCCCGCGCCTTCTCTCATTAGATAAGCCTCAACAGTGGTCCCAGCCGTGGCGCTATTTCGGGCGCGGAGAAGGGACGCCACCGGACCATGCCTCAATTAGAGGCAGGCGTAGAGAATGGTGGTTTGAGTTTGAGATCACTGCGCGCAAGCCAGTTCGTAGCTCTCGTTGCTGCGTTTGCCGTTGTTGCTTTGACCGGATGCACGCAACGACAAGAGCAAAGCCAGGAGCGAGTGGCCCCGACTAACGCTGCTGGAGTAACGGACCTGCTCAGCGAGGTCCGCAAGCGCGGTAAGCTTCTCATTTCGACCGACGGGAACTACCAACCACTGAGCTTCAAAACGCCGGATGGTGCCTGGCACGGATTTGACATCGATGTCGGTCGCGAGATCGCGCGGCGGCTCGGCGTGCAGGCCGAATTCTTGGATATCAATTTCGACGTTATTACCGGGGGCAACTGGAACGGGCGCTGGGATCTCAACGTTAACTCGATGAGCGTGACGCGTGACCGTCAACGCGTCGTCTACTTCACGCAGCCCTATTATTATATTCCGGCGTCATTTATCGTCTACAAGAACAGTAGCCTCAAAACGATCGAAGCTCTGGCGGGCAAGCGCATCGGCGTTGGAACTGCGACCACGTATCAAGCATATCTCGAGGGCCATCTCACACTGACCGGCGAGAACATTCTCACACCTGCCCCGGCGGCGCGGGCCGTTCCCTATGCCACCGATCAGCTCGGGCTCCAGGATTTGGCGCTGGGTGATGGCGTGCGGCTCGACGCAGTCCTCACCTCGTTGCCGTTCGCCGAGTATCAGATCAGGATTGGTCAGCCATTCAGAGTGCTCGGTCACCCGGTATTTTACGAAGACGCGGCGATCGCCATTGATAAGAATAGCCCGCTTGATCCCAAGCGCTTTTATCAGACCGTCGAACAAGCCGTTTCGGACATGCACAAGGACGGCACCCTCTCCCGGCTCTCCAGGCAAGACTTCGGCGTCGATCTAACGCACAAGTAACGTAAAGCAACGACAACCAGCAAGTAGTGAGGTGCCGATCATGCCCCGTCGTAAACGCTCCCGCCGACGCGTCCAAAAGGACGCGCCTGAAATATTCAAGCGTAAATGCCCGCATTGCCTGAAAGCTGTACGGTTTCGTGCCCGGCCGGAACGCGCCGGCGGCGAGCTGACGATCTGGACGGTAGCCTGCACGTCATGCGGCGTGGTCATAGGAGTCGTGCCGCAGATGGCGCGGTTTCCACAAAAACGCGAGGTCGAATCCATCGTCCGCGGTGTCGTCAAGCGACACGTCAACAAGGCGGTGAAAGCTCTGCGGAAATCTGTCCGCCGCCGCAGGTAGGCTCATGGCCGAACAACCGAAGATCGAGGTGATCGAACACGGGCCATATATCGTGAGCGGACACGTGCCGCTGTCGATTGAGGTCATCACCCCGAACAAAGAGGGCGGTTCGTGGGAATGGAAACAGGCGAAGGTTTTTAACGACCAAGAACGTTACAAGCTCTGCCGCTGCGGTCACTCTAAGACAAAGCCATTCTGCGATGGCACGCACAACGATATAGGTTTCGACGGCACCGAAACGGCATCCAACGCACCGTACGCGCAACAAGCCGAAACAACCGATGGGCCGACACTCGTCCTCAAGGATGCCAAGTCATTTTGTTCCGTCGCGCGATTTTGCGAGAATTTTGGCACCGCCTGGGAGCTCGTCACGCATAGCGACGTACGCAAGCAGCGCGAGCTCGTGATTCACGAGGTCGTTCGCTGCCCGTCGGGCCGCCTCGTCTTGCGCGATAAGAAGACCGGCAAACCGGTCGAGCCCGATATCAATCCGTCAATTGGGGTTGTCGAGGACCCGGCGCGACAGCGCAGTGGCCCGCTGTGGGTTCGGGGTGGGATCCCGGTTGAAAGCGCGGTCGGGAAGACGTACGAGCGCCGCAACCGCGTTACGCTGTGCCGCTGTGGCGCGTCAGAGAACAAACCATTCTGCGACGGCAGACATCTGAAGTCGAAGTTCAACGACGGTTTGCTCGAGCCGGAAGCCTAGCGTTCCTCGGCCGCCGCATAAGCCATCGCGTTCTCCTCGAGACGCGCGGCTGAGAAGAGCAGAAGAAGCCACCCCTCCGCAAACGCGACGAGCAATCCCGCGGCAACGCCGCCTAGCGCGCTTTGGGTCAGCGTTTGCACGAAGGCCCAGGCGATCGCCGGCACACCAAGGGACGTGTATGTAATGAGAATGCGCAACATGAAGCCGGGTCCGCGCAAGTCGTGACGGCCTGGAAGCGCAACGTACGAAGCAACCCCGATGCTCTGGATGAGAAAAAGTGTGCCGATCACGAGCGGAGCAGCCCCCAGCGCGATGATCCACGAATGCATTGCGATGCCGGCCATCATGACACCGGCAACGAGCGACGGCCCGATGCGGAGCGTCGTGCCTGCAATCCACGCCAAAACGCGGTCGCTCAAACGAGAATGGCCGAGCCACCAAATTGGCCGGCGTAGTTCGCTGCCGAGGCTGATCGCGCTCTGCGATCCCACAATGATGATGATATTTGCGATCGCGACGAGCGGCACGAGGAGATCGATGACCGACCGGCCTCGCGCGGCGATACCGGCTATGTACCCGAACACTGCGGCGCCGGCGATCCAAAGGAGTGGCCAGCGCAAGCCTCCGACAGATCGCTGCAGGGCGATCCACTCTCGCCATACGAGGGTCAGAGCTCCCTTCGGCGCATGTTTTCCGGTGAACGAGGGGACGTCTTCAAGCATTACTTGCGGTCTGTCGTCGTCGGGGTCGCGCAACCCGCGCCACGCCTCCCGGTTCCACAGACCACGCCCGCTTGCGACGAGTGAACGGCGCGCATACAGCCGTGACGAAGCTTCCCACAATTCCGGATACGCATCGGACGCCGCAATCGAACCGGCAGCAACGACCGCGCAAGCGGTCGCGGCGAGAATAATTCCAGCTGGGATGCTACCGGTGAGGGCTGCCACGATCCACGTTCCGGGAGGGAAGATAGGCGTATGGGCGGCGATGAACTCGAGACCAACGGTCCTGGATGCAATCGCGAGCGCCACGGGATAGAGTATGGACAAAGTTCCAGCCGCGACGAACGCCGCGCCGAGCCACGAAAGCGGCACCCGCGGAAATCGCCGCTGCACGAGAAAGACGGGAAGCCGTAAGCCGAAGGCGATCACGTATGCCGAGAGCAGCGCAACCGCTGCAAAGAGAAAGCCTCCGGCACTTGCCGCGAAATTCCACGAGAGGAAGAACAGAGCCAAAAATACTTTCATCCCTTGAAACGCAGCCTCGCGAAGCTGCATCCAAAAGACCACAGCTACGTGCGAAAGGCGCGAACCTAAGAGATAACGGGCGTCCGCGGGATACGCAAATGCGGCCGGCGGCCGTCGCGAGCCGGCGCGGATCTGCATGCCCAGAATGGCGAGATACGCAGCAGGCACAAACACGTAGAACAGTCGCGCGCTATCCGGAATGAAGAGCGCATACTGTCCGCCGGCAACTCGCTCGATCCTCGTGAACAAGAATACCCCGAACCAGATGAGGAAAATTATCCACAGCGTCAATCGTGCCGGCTGATGCAAAACGTGTTTGAACTTTTGCACGAGCATGCGTGTCTCGAGATAGATGAGCGGCGCGAAATCTCTCACTTGGTGGCTTCGAGAAACACGTCTTCGAGGCTGCGCCCGAGCTCGCCGAAGCGCAATTCGGCAATCGGGGAACTGATGACCGCATGACCATGGTTCATAACGAGCACCTGATCGCAAAGTGCTTCCGCCGACTCCAGCAAGTGAGTGCTGAGGACAACAGCGGTTCCGGCGTTGCGCAGCTCGAGTAAAATGCTGCGGAGCTCGCGCTGACCTTTGGGGTCGAGGCCGATCATCGGTTCATCGAGTAAAAGTACGGGGGCGCCGGCAAGGACCGTCGACGCGATGAGCGTTTTCTGACGCATGCCTTTCGAGAGCGCTTCGCCGAGCGTGTCGCGTTTGTCGAAGAGGTCGAGCCGCAGAAGCAGCTCTTGCGCCCGCTGCTGCCAGCCTGAATCAAGCCGGCAACTCTTGGCGATAAAAACGAGATGCTCCCATACCGTGAGCATCGCATAGACTTCGGGGGTTTCCGGAATAAGGGCAACCACGCGACCGCGCTCCGCCCCCAGGGGGCTGCCGTCCAACGTCATCACGCCGGAATCCGGCCGAAGCAGTCCGGCCAAGCAGAGCAGCGTGGTGGTCTTGCCGGCCCCGTTGGGCCCGAGCAAACCCAAAATAGCGCCGCGGTCGGCGCGAAACGTGAGATCGTCGACCGCGGTAAGCCTTCCAAAGCGCCGAGTAAGATGCTCGACCCAAAGCCCGCTGCCATTAGTCATGTGTCACATATCATATCGGCCGCTTCGGGTCGCCGGGCTAGGTAAGAGCTTGGTTACCGACCATACAAGCCAACGAGTTCCGTTTTCGCCAACACGTGGTCGCGTATCGCTTTTACAAGCGTCGGACCGGACGAAAGTGGACTCAGTCCATCGATATGCTGGTCGACCGCGTACAGCGTAAAATGATAATGATGAGGTGGGTTGCCGGGCGGTGGGCACGGCCCGCCGTAACCGACCGTCTCGAAATCATTTCTGCCTTGTACGGCTGCCTGCGGCATCAGCGAGCCATTGCCGGCGCCTGCACCCGCTTGTAGTTTTGTGACCGTGCTCGGGATGTTGAAAACCACCCAGTGCCACCACCCTTGCCCGTTGCGCGCGTCAGGGTCGAAGACGGTCAGCGCAAAGGTCTGTGTCTGTGCGGGCGCGCCCTTCCATTCAAGTTCCGGCGAAGTGTTGCGTCCTCCGCACTGCGTGTACGCTTGCTGATGCGGAATGGTGCCGCCGTAATTGAATGCGTGGCTCGTGAGTGTGAAGGGCGCGTTCGCAGTCTGCGCAACAAAAGCTGCAACGACAGTCAGCGCCGAGACCTTAACCAGAACTATCATCGTGTACCGACTCCTTCTGAATCAATCAACTGACCTTTGCAACAGCGGACCTTTAGGTTCCGCTTGACCTTTGAAGCAACGGACCTTGAGGTCCGCTTGACCTTTGAAGCAACGGACCTTTAGGTCCGTTTGTGCAACTGACCTTCGAAATGAAGCGGATTGGCGTTACCGGAGCATCAGGTTTCATTGGAACGGCCCTTGTGGGAGCGCTGCTCGAGCGGGGAGATTTTGTTCGCGCGTTTGTGCGCAACCCCAATACAGCTCGCCTGCCAAGCGGCGCTGAGGTGCGTCAGCTCGATCTGACGAGCGAGGCGGATGCGGCAAGCGCTTCTAAAATGCTCGATGGCCTTGACGCAGTCGTGCATCTCGCCGGCGAATCAGTATCCGGCCGTTGGACTGCTCAAAAGAAGAAACAGATTCACGATTCGCGACAGCTCACGACGCGCCGCCTGGTCGCGGCGATGCGCGCTTGTGCCCAACCGCCGCGCACGCTCGTCAGCGCCTCGGCCTCCGGCTACTATGGTTCTCGCGGTGACGCACCGCTGACCGAGGAGTCATCACCAGGCGGCGACTTTCTCGCGCGGGTGTGCGTCGACTGGGAATTTGAGGCGAACAAGGCAGGCGAGCGCGGCGTGCGCGTGGTGTGCATGCGCCAAGGTCTCGTGCTAGGCCACGCCGGCGGTGCCCTTGGCGCCATGCTGCCGCCGTTCAAATTCGGGGCGGGCGGCCCCCTTGGGTCCGGAGCGCAATGGTGGCCCTGGATCCACATCGCCGATAACGTTGCGCTGTATCTGCTCGCGATCGATCGCGAAGATATCACGGGCGCGGTCAACGCAGTTTCCCCTGACATCGCGACCAACGCGCGTTTCTCTCAAGCGCTCGGCCATGCGCTGCGCAGACCGTCGCTTGCATTCGCACCGTCCCCAGCCCTGAAGATCGTCCTAGGGGAGTTCGCCGCGACGCTGATGGCGAGTCAGCTCATCTTGCCCGCGAAGGCAGAAGATAGCGGCTTTGTATGGAAGCACGAGTCGCTCGACCACGCGCTGCTCGATCTACTCGATCCGGCTAGCGCGCGCGACACAGGCACGGTGCGCTTTGAATCGTCGGAAAAAATCAGAGCCGGGCCGCTCGAAGCATTCGATTTCTTCTCCAGCGCCGCCAACCTTCAAGCGCTGGCTCCACCCGAACTGCAATTCCACCTCATCACGCCGCTCCCGATCGAGATGCGACGAGGTACGATAATACAGTACACGCTGAAGATGCGCGGACTACCGGTGCGTTGGAAGACGCTGATCACGAAATGGAGGCCAGGCGTCAGCTTTACCGATGTGCAGCTGCGCGGGCCGTATTCTTTGTGGCGGCACGATCATGACTTCGAACCAAGTACGGATGGTGTTGTTGTGCGAGATACTATTGATTATGCACTGCCGCTTGCGCCGCTCAGCAACCTCGCGTTGCCGATGGTGCGCGCTGTCATGCGGCGGATTTTCGACTACCGTGGCATGCAGCTGAGTCGTCTGCTCCTACCAAAAATGGAGCGATAGGGTTCGCCGATAGCTAAGACGGCGCGAACGAATTCGCGCCGTTTGATCTAGCCGATGCGGGTTCCCCAGCCCTGGAAAGGACCCTCCGAAGTTGGCGGCACGATAATCGTTGGCCGGTCGGAGGAAGTGAGGGTCGCATTGATGGTGGAGATTGTCATGGTCGCGGCTCCTTAGGCGTCAGTGTGTTGTTGCGCTACAGTTGTTAGTACTTGTGAGTGCTCATATTGTTTCATCGCGCTACGGGCTCTCTCTCTAGATTTTGGCGGCCAGAAGCGACCAACGCACACGTTCAAACACACATGTGCGAAGGTAGCAGGGAGTCTAGATAACAATTGAGTCTATATGACGCTGGAAGAACTAACAAACTATCTGCAGGCACGTGGTAAAGCCAGCGAAGTTAATGAAGTTTTAAGCAAACTCGGTTTCTCACCTGATTTCGTCGTAACAAACGTCATTTCGGCGCCCGGCTCGGTCACCGTCTCGCACATCGCAATGCTCTGGCAAGGGATGCCCAACAAACACGACCGCAAACGAACGCGTCAGCTTTTCGATGCGCTGACCGAGGTTGGACTCTTAGAACCAAAGGGCGACGAAGAAACCTGGATCCTAACAACTCCAACCCCGTCTTAACGCGTCGTGCTCCATTCGCGCGCGTTCCACGTCGGCGAGTACGGAGTGGGGTGAAAGCCGTGGAGGTCATCCTGCACGGCGAATCCGTAGCGTGGTGCGTAGAGAAAATCGTAGGGAACGTCGATCGCGAGTTTGCGCTGGATGGCGAGATAGGCGCTTCGCCGAGATCCCACATCTTGGCGCATCAGTGCGTATGACTCTAGGCTGTCGAGTTGCGGATCGCAGAACCCGGCATAGTTTGCAACGCCCCGGCAGCTGACGATATCGGAATCGTCCGGATCGACGCCGGTGCGCCACGCCATGTAGGCCATATCGAAACGGCCCGACAGGAGAAGGCCGCCCGCGGATGCGGGCAAGTAGAATTGTGCGAGCGTGACCTTCTTGACCGCGACGCTGACGCCACGGTCTTGCAGCATTTGCTGCACGTACTCGGCAGTGCGCACGGCTGTATCGCCCTCGGGGAATGTCGTGAAGGTCAGCGCCAGGACGCGTCCTTCGCGGCGGCGGACACCGTCGCGCCCGCGCCGCCAACCGAGCGCGTCGAGCTCGCGGTCGGCCTGCGCCGGATCGAAATCCGGTAATCGTGCGGAAGCATCAAAGGCCCACGAAAATGGCGGCTGATCGCTGTTCGCCACTGGATATTGGCCGCCCGTAATCCCACGGCTGAGTCTGCGACGATCGATTGCCATCGAAATTGCGCGGCGCATGCGCACGTCATCGAATGGCGGTTTCCGGCAGTTAAACGCAATTGCGCCGAAACCCGAGAAGGGCGCGTAGGTGAAATGGAGATGCTGCGCGGACTTCAGAGCCATTCGCTGTGCCGGAGACTGTAACGACCAATCGAGCTGCCCGCTACGCAGCAAGGTCAGTGCAGAGTTGACGTCAGGGACTTCCTCGACGACGATCGTAGGCGTTTTCGGTTTGCCCTTATAGTAGCTGTCGTTTGCGGCAAAAACGAGACGGTCTCCGCGTTCCCATCGGACAAGGCGATACGGCCCCGATCCCACCGGTTGCGTGTTAAACGAGGAGTGCCCTAAGCTGCCGTGCTCGGCAAGAAGATGCGCGGGTAATATAGGCATCGGGTTCGTGCCGTAGGTGAAGAGCGTTGCCACAGCCGGCGGCCAGGCGTGCTTGAGCCGTACGACGACCGTGTATGAATCCGGAGCAAATATGAGATCGACAAGATCGTATCCGCGCGTGCTTTGGACATCGTTATCGGGGTCGGTGATGGCCTGCCACGTAAAGATGACGTCGCTCGCGGTTAGCGGTTGCCCATCTTGCCAGCGGACGCCCTGACGAAGGTGGTAGATGATTGTGCGACCATCTGGGCTCACGCCGCCGTTGGCGCGGCTGGGAACTTCACGCGCAAGCGCGGGCACAAGGCGGCCGCGCTCGTCGACGTCGAGCAGCAGGTCGAACATGAGATGGGCGATCTGACGCTCATCATCGCTTTGCGCAAGGATTGGGTTCAGGTTGTGCGGGTCATCGGAAATGTTGAATACGATCGTGTGAGCATCGCGCGCTCGCGCGCACCCATGGTTCGCACAGGCTGCCGCGGTGCACGCGGCTGCCAGACAGAAGAGAAGCGCGAGCTTGCCCACGAAGTCACGTCTCATGAGGCTGCCTCAAATTGCAATTGTCGTGATGCTCGCCATCGCCGCAGTTCAAATTGCGTACTACTACCCGCAACTTCCAAATGTTGTTGCCGGGCACTTTGGCCTTTCCGGTGCCCCGGACTCTTGGGTGCCGAAAGGCGCCTTCTTCGCGCCGTTCTTCTTCGTGTATCTTCTCAGTGCTGTGCTGTACTTGGGAATGCCGCATCTGATCATGGCAATGCCACCTTCACTCATCAATATGCCGAACAAGGCGTACTGGCTCGCGCCCGAGCGGAAAGAAGTGACAGCCCACATCGTCGGCGACCAACTCGCGTGGCTCGGCGTGGCATTGATTGCCTTCATAATCTCCGTTTGTCAGCTCACGATCAACGCAAACCTACCAGGCTCGCGTGGCGAGCTTGGACCTGCGATGTGGTGGATTACCGGAATCTTTCTGGCATTTGCCATCGCGTGGACAATTCGCTTTTATCTAACGTTTCGTACCTCACACTGATATCGGCGGTGGCATCGCGAGCCGCCGCACGTTCTGGGGATAGTTGCCACTCGGGTGTGACCGATCCCAATCTTGCGCTTGCACCACTAAGTATTCGAAGTTCTCGTATGACGACGGGCCATATTTCCCGCGCATCGTGGCGATGACGGGAGCAAGTGTTGTCCAATAATGCTCCGGCGAGCTGCAGTCGAGGTAGAGATTGGCGGGGATGAGATGGTTTTTGACGTAGGAGCCGAGCCGTTCGTAGTACTCCATCGCGATGAGCTCTTTGTGCACGTGGCTGTCGATTGGGTGGTCGAGTAACTGCTGACGGAATTGCGGATCCTTGATCCTCTCTGGAAAGTCGTGGGTCAAAAAATCGAAGGCGTCTTGAATCGCTGGTTCGTACGCCATTTCTAATACTTTGAGTAGGCCTTGCAAGTCATTCGCGTTGCGCAAGTGACGCAATTGCACAACCGCCGCAACCGCGGTCGCCAAGATGAGAATGTCAGCGCCGAATGACGCGATCGTGTTGAGCGCTTCTAGGCTCATAGGTCGAACCTCCGCCGGTGGAGAACGAATCTGAACATCGACCTCAATTAGAAGAGCCGCACGAGGATTACTTCTATCATTGTCGATCTTTGATTCGTTTCTCAAGCTCTTCCAGCGGCAGCAAGAAATCCGTATGCCTCGCCGCTGGCCGCGCATTGTCATGACCGACGCGACTGTCGTGTCGCTCCCGGGCGGCCAGCGCCAGCCGGTGAAGCTGGCGAACCTCTCTGCCGGCGGCGCCCGCATCATATCGTCGTTCGCCTTTAGCGATCACGAACGAGTGACACTGACGGTGCCGCTCGGTTCGGGATCACGTAAGGAGCTCCCGGCAGAAATCATTTACTGCAAGCGCGA
Source organism: Candidatus Eremiobacteraceae bacterium (assembly GCA_035940275.1). GTDB lineage: Bacteria > Vulcanimicrobiota > Vulcanimicrobiia > Eremiobacterales > Eremiobacteraceae > JAFANK01. The sequence goes on from DASZFB010000287.1 coordinate 11,622, forward strand.
CGCGCAAAGTCTCCACTACACGGGTGGCCTCAGCTTCTTGAGCGCCGGGCGCGAAGGCGTCGAAGAAGTATCCGAATTTATCGAAGACGAACGGCGCCGCCGCTCAGGTGCCGGCGAGATGTGGCAAGGCTAATTTGGTGAAAAACGTCTGAAAATGACGTGCGCGGATATGGCTGCGGACTAAAGGACGAGGCATGAAGCCGCTTCTCCGCGGCGAAGCCAAGGGCATGAAAAAGTTCACACGCGGTTTCATCCTAAGCGCTATCGCCGCTGGCGCACTCGTCGCACTTGTCATCAAGCTCGCTGCTGCCGACGATTACGCTGCATCGCCGTCACCCGCGCCGGCTGCGTCTCCCTCACTCGTGAGCATCAAAGATTTCGCATTCTCGCCGAGCACCGTCAAGATACACGTTGGAGATACAGTCCGGTGGAAGAACAACGACTCGCTTGCACACACTGCGACCTCGACGTCCAAGGGCTTCGATTCGGGTAATCTCGACAATGGTCAGACCTTCTCATTCACCTTTACGAAAAGCGGCTCGTACTCGTATGTCTGCAGCTATCATCCCAGCATGACGGGAATCGTCATCGTCACGGACGCGCCGTCACCCGCACCAGCACACTAAGCGCTTCTTAAAACCCGCAAGCAACTACGGCTGCGAAACCCAGCGCGACGATGCAATCCGCTGCCATCGCCCGTCCGAACGCTGCCAGCGCTCGGTAGCGCCGCTTTCCGAGAGCAGACCGCGCGCGAGCGATCGCATCACGATTGCGTTATCGCCGCTGACCACGACGCGCACTGAAGCGAGTGGGTACGGGCGAGCTGCGTACTTAATCTCAAAAGCGCGTTCCTCATCAAGCGACATAAGAGTAACGCGCGATGGGTCCACCGTGACACCTTCGACGTTCGTCGCGAGCGTGGCGTGGGCGGCGGGTGGGAGCTTCGCAATCTCATCAAGCGTGGGATCCACAAACGCCACGCCGTCGTGGACCTCAAACGCCGCCGCCGGCAGCGACGTGTCGCTTGACGGAGCAAACAGTTGCTGGGCGAAGGCGTTGAGACCCATACCGGCATCGCCGAACAGCTCCTTCTGATCCACTCGATACGCTGTCAGCGGACCTTGGTCCGAGTTTCGCCTTCGTCCGGGCGTCGCGCCCCACACCAAATAGAAGCCGGATTGCACAGCCGCAAAGAAAAGTTGCTCGCCGCTATAGGTGCCTCCCGTGATCGCCGCACTCGAATGACCGAGCGGCATCACCCAGATTGCCGATCTTCCAAGCCAAGGATGCGTGAGCGCGACCCACACGCGCCGGTGGTCGAGCCCGACAGCGCCGGCGTCACCCGGAAGGTTTCCAGCATCAAGCCACGCGATGCCATCCCGGCTCCACCACAACGTGGACGATGAATCGGTGAAGACCGATTGCGTAAAGTAGCGGAACTGGGGCGATGCGCCCCAGACACGCCCGTCGTCCGTGCGACCCAAAACGGCGAATGGGAATTCAGGCGCGCGCGCAAAATGAAAATGCCCCTTGGCGTCCCCAATCAAGATGCGTCCGAGATATGATGCGATCCAGCTGTCGCCGACGGAGTCGCCGACTGGATACATGCGCCACTGAAGGATCGCCGCGTCCAAAGCATCTTCATCCGGACGCAGCGGCGGCCACAACGGATCCCCTGGGGCAACGCGCTGCATCGAATCCTCAAGCGCGGCTTCGCCTCCCGTTTGCGACGGAAGATCGAGCGCCTCGTGCACGTAGTGTCCGTCGCGCCAGAACGTTACCTCGTCTCCCTCAGGCCGGCCAAAGTACAGCCCACCGTTTGCGTCTGCCCCAAAACCGTCGCCAACCGTGTAGGAAAGGTCGTTCGGAACTTGCGGGAACGAATAGTTGAGCAGGTCGCTCGTTTGGGCGACGATGCGACGAACGCCATGTGTGAATGCAAAATACGCAACTCCGTTGCGATACGCGCCTTGATAGACGGCGTGACCCAAGGGCACGATGGGTGTCAAAGCATCGCCGTACGGGGAGCCCGCAAACGACGGCGGCGCGACGTCAACCGCGCCTCTGCGCGCGATGTCGGCGCCCCGATCGCGCGAGTCGTCGACCCATACAAGATAGCTTCCGACGATCGCATAGGCGCCGTTGCGCGCCGCAGCGTTGGCGCGCAGCGCGCGCGCGCCAACCTGTTGGACCCAGTAGCGGCCCGTATCGGACTTGACGACGAGAAAACGACCATCACCGCCCGTCGCTATGACCTGCGCTTGGTTTGCAAGGCGCGGGTCGGCCATGCGCCGAGTTGGAAGGTCGACATCTGCGATCGTCTGTACGAGAAACCGGTTTCGTCTATCGCCGTCGAGGACGACCACGGTGTCGCTACCTTCCCAGTACGCGCCACGTGCCTGACCGTCGATCGTGAGCTGCGTCAGCGTCCGACGGCTTGCGTCGAGAACAAATGCCTGCACGGGATCGAGCGATCGCCAATTGCCGCCCAACGTCGCGCCGGGAAATGTTGCGATGAACGCCACTCGCATGCCGCTTGCATCGAACGCCGCGCGTCCTTTAATCGATCCATCGAGCCGACCGAGTGGCAACGCGAGCATGTGAAGATACGTCTTATCGGGTAACCCCATGACGAGACTGGCGCTCGGGGGCAATGCCGTCGCTGCGCCTGATACCGCAAGCGCGGCGAGGCAAGCGAGCAACAAAGGAAATTTCACGCTCACCCCTGCACAGTCTCGCAATCATGCGCATCACGCACCTGTGGCGCTACCCCGTGAAGTCATTTGCCGGCGAACCGTTGACCGAGGTACGGTTGGACCGCGGCGGCATGCAATTTGACCGCCGATACGTCATCATCGATGGCGACCCATTGCACCGCGGCAAAGCATTAACCGCGCGTCTCGTCGCAGACCTCCTCGCTCACCGCGCCACGGTCGTGGGCGATGCTATTCGCGTGCAAGTACCCGATGGGCGCACGTTTGCCATGGATGGAGCTTTTTCGTCCTACCTTGCGTCCGCGCTCTCCCGACCGGTTTCGATCGAGGTTGCATCTGTCGATGGTGAGCCATTCCACGACGCGCACGACATTCTTGTTCTGAGTGACGTCTCGGTCCGAGCCTTAGAAGAGGAATGGGGAGCGCCGGTCAACCCGCTTCGCTTTCGGCCGAATATCATGCTGGACGGTGATGGCCTGGCACCGTACGGCGAAAATGATTGGGTCGGACGGCGCTTCAAGGTGGGTGATGCGATTCTTGAGGGTGCGGCGCTCGACCAACGTTGCGTGCTGACGACGATTGACCCAGAGACGCTTGTAAAGGACCCGAGTTTCTTGCGGTTCATCGTCGAGCGCCACGACAAGTGCTTCGGCCTGTACTGCCGCGTGCTTGAGGCCGGGAAGATCGGGCTCGGCGACGAATGGATTGCGCTATGATGACACTGCGCGTGAAGTTCACCGTCGTCTCTCTTAGTATATTGCTCGTCGTCCTCGCGCTGACACTTTTTGTCGCGGTGCAGCCCAGCAGCGGACAATATCCCGCTTTGCCAGTGTATTCGAACAATGGCGCGCGGTATGTGTTCCGACCTCCTCAAGGGTGGCACCGCGTCCAGCAAACGGCGATTGGTTTGGGAGTGTGGGTTCATCCGGGCGACACCGGGTACTCGCAAAATATCAGCGTGCGCGCAGAAGATTTTGGCGGCACGCTTGCCGACTTCGCTCAACAGATAGTCAGTCGCAACCAAAGCGAGCATCCAGACGCGAAGATCGGTTCGCTTCAACGGACGACGGTCTGCCAAGGACATGCTGCGACCTACCTGACCTGGGCTGCACCGCTCCAGGGACAAGTGCTTGTCTACGAAGAGATGCTGACGATCTACGGAGGCACTGCGTACGTTGCCACCTATGCTCGCGCAACCAATCAGGCTTCGTCCCCTTCGGCGCGGTATTCTCTGACAACGCTGTGCGGTGGTAATCCTCCGGGGACGATCACGCAAACGCCGTCCCCAATTCCCGGCGTATACACATCGCCGACTCCGCCCGTGCTGACAAATACTCCTCAGCCGGCGCAGACCTATGGGACGGCTGCTCCAACCGTGACGCCGAGACTCGTGCCATGAGGGCGGTCGCGAACGCACTCGCTACCGTGGTGCTCGTACTCGTGCTGAGCTCGAGTGTAGGTGCCGCAACCGACCCCTATGGACGTCTGCCATCGGTTGGCGATCACGTGCGCTTCGACGGATCGTCCGGCGGCGAGAAGATGGCCTGGGCGTATCCGAACCTCAATTATCTCGAAGCCTTCTTACGCAGCACAATTGATGCTGCGCTCACGTCGACCACGTACGAGGCGTATCAGAAGAAGATGCAGCTCGTCCTTGCGCACTCGCTGACGCTCAACAACGGAACGCAAGGAACTGTCCTTCACGTTCAGCGCTTCGATTATCGCGGTCATCAAGACGTCGAAGTGCTGGTGAACGTAACGAGCGGTCCGCTCAACCACGCGGGTATTTGGACGACCCCGGCTGAGCTCGTCGACTCCTCCGGCCACAAATACCTCCGATAGCCACGCCGGCTCGATGGCGACTATCGCTTCCGTCCTCAACGCCAACCCAGGATTACAGCGCCGCCTATTTTTTCTCGCTCGCAGGTTCGTGCCGGGCGAGCGCGTCGACGATGCAATCGCCGCGGTGCAGCAACTCAACGCGGACGGCCTGTCCGCATCGCTCGATTTCCTCGGCGAGGATGTCGCTCGCGAGGAAGAAGCGTCGCACAATACCGCTGTCTACTGCGAGATGATTAAGCGCATTGCCGCCGGGGGCTTGGATGCCAACGTCTCGGTGAAGCTCAGCGCGATCGGCCAATCCATAAGTGAAGATCTCGCCGCGACGAACCTCAACGCAGTCATGGAAACTGCGCGACCTCATAACATGTTCATCCGCCTCGACATGGAAGGCTCGGCGACGGTCGACTCTACCTATCGCATCCTCGATCGCGCGCTGACAATGTACGAGTCCGTGGGACCGGTCGTGCAAGCGTATCTTCACCGCGCGCAGCGCGACGTCGAGCGGCTCATCGAGCGCCGCTTACGAGTGCGGCTCTGCAAGGGTGCATACAAGGAACCGCCCGACGTGGCAATCCAGCAGATGCCCCTTATCCGGCGAAACTACATGCTGCTGGCCGAGCGGCTCCTGCAGCGCGGCGCGTACCCAGGCATTGCAACCCACGACCAGTCGCTCATCGATGCGGTGAAG
>DASZFB010000288.1:0-2610 GCA_035940275.1 Candidatus Eremiobacteraceae bacterium
CAAACGCGCTCCGTGTCACGTCACAGCGTCCCTTCAGACTCTCCTGTGGAGATTCTCTCGTAATTCTTTTCAACGAATAGGCTCCCCTCCGGAAAAACATAAGCGCCGCTTGAATGGGCGGCGCTCTGTCGCGTCAGACCAGCTAAGCTGGAAAGACTCGATACGTTACATGTGAGACATGTTCGAGACGGTACGCTTGCCGATGAAATCACCGGCAGCTTTCTTGCCGTTGTAACCCCACGTACCTTGGAAGCTCTTGCCGTTGGCACTGAAGTAAAGCGTGATCCATCCGGCCCCTTTCGGGCCGTTCCACTTTGCATTCATTTTTGTGTCGCTGGCCATTGTGCCGCTAATTGTCGTGTTCTTTAGCTTGCCAACTACGGTCGACCCTACCTGGTTGAATGTGACAACACCCGAGTTCAAATCAGCACCGTTTGTGACTTGGACTTGCCAATGACCCGATGCGTTCACCGGGGCTGCCTGGACGGCCAGGGTACACACAGCGAGGATGGCGACCGCCATCAGTAACGAAAACGCGCTCCGTTTCACTAAATAGGTCCTTTCAAAATAAGACGCGATTGGGTAAAAAAGCTCCTAAAGGTCATTTCCTTAAGATAGCTCTTCCTTGTAACGCGTGCTCCCTTACTTTGGTTCCATATCGCGCAGAAATGCCTGGTTTTACGTGGTTTGTCACAGGCAGGCATTTCTCGCTTGCCGCTGTATCTGACGCGGCATGGGTTCGCGTTATTGTATCTCATTACTGGCCCTTTGCGTTCTTTGCATAGGTTCTGCCGGCAGCGCGCGCGGCGAAGGTGCGCAACCAGTCCAAGAGATCGTTCGCATCGACATTACTCCCGCGCATAAAATCCAAACGTTTGGCCCACTGCGCGCGCTCGGCTCTACCGTTGACAAAGAAGATGCCGGATCTATTCCGGCGTTGTATTCGAAACGAAATCTTGAAGCGATGCTCGCCTCGGGCCTCGGCTGGCTTAGCTACCGGCTTTACACCGAGCTTTCCGACCAGGACTGGCACTGGAATCCGGTGGGCACATTTAGCGCCACTGATTCTGGCTATTGGACAAGCAGCGGCTCGACGTACACCCCACCAATCGCCGATTCATTCGGCTACCGCCTGCCGCACCGTGGCAACACGACCGACCAAGGCAACAACGAGAGCTACTCGCGCCTGGATGACGGTGATCTGCATACGTATTGGAAGAGTGATCCGTACCTCACGCACGCGTTCACCGGTGATGCTGACGAGCTTCACCCGCAGTGGGTGGTCATCGATTTAGGTCAGCCTCGCTCGCTCGATGCGGTCAGTATCGCGTGGGCAAATCCATACGCCACGAGATATTCTCTCGCGTATTGGACCGGTGACGATCCTATTGGCGATCCGGGGACAGCCACGTGGACCGATATTGCTTTTCGCAAAGACACGTTCGGTCGTCCGCCCTCCGCGCCAATCGGCCCCTTGGACGCCCTTCGGCTGCGCGCGCCTTTGACCGCGCGCTACCTGCGAGTGCTCATGACGCAGTCCTCGAACACCTGCGACACTCATGGATCCGCCGACAAGCGCAACTGCGCCGGGTATGCGATTGCCGAGATTGGCATCGGCCACGTGGACGCACTGGGCACGTTTCATGATTTTGTCTACCACGCGCCCTGCGGCGGCGAGGCGGCTGGGAAAATGCCGTGCGGCTTACGCCAAACCGCGACGTACGTTTCGTCGGTCGACCCGTGGCACAGCGCAGCGGATCGTGTGCGGAATCAGGAGCAGCCGGGTCTCGACATGATCGCTCGCAGCGGACTTACCCACGCCATGCCCGCGATGTACCCCGTGCCTATGCTCTACAGCACGCCGGAGAACGCCGTCGCTGAAGTACGCTACCTGCGAGCGCGCGGATACCCTATCTCGTACATTGAGCTCGGCGAGGAGCCTGACGGGCAGTATGTCTCGCCCGAGGATGACGCCGCGCTCTACGTGCAATGGGCTCGCGCCATCCATCGTTTCGATCCCACGCTCAAACTCGGCGGACCTGTGTTCTCAGGTGTCAACTCCGATCTTCTCACATGGCCAGATCGCGACAACAACGTCTCCTGGCTCAACCGCTTTCTCAACTATCTGAAATCTCACGACGCCATGGGCGAGCTGTCGTTCATGTCCTTCGAACACTACCCGAGCGACAACGGCTGCCTTCACGCCGCCGACTTATTGCGAAATCTGCTGGAGGAATCATCCCGCATGAAAGGCGTCGTCAACGCCTGGCACTCCGACGGCATCCCTCTCACAATACCGCTCTACATCACGGAAGCAAACTTCTCCAGCGTCAACCACTCGCAGGTACCGATGCAGATCGAAGGCGCGCTGTGGCAAGCGGACTACATGGCGAGCGCGCTCGTTAACGGTGTTTCCGGCGCCGTCTACTATCAGTACGAACCGGTTGCGCTTTCGCGCAATGCAGGATGCCCAAGCGACTGGGGCAATCTTACAATGTTCGTCGCCGATACACACGGCAACATCCGCGCTCGAGGAGCCCAATTCTTTGGGGTGCAAATGCTTACGCAACAGTGGGTGCAACCCGGAGATGCGCCGCACGACCTCTATCC
>DASZFB010000289.1:0-1572 GCA_035940275.1 Candidatus Eremiobacteraceae bacterium
GGACTGTTGGGAAACTCCTCCGGAATGACCGCAAGAGTGGCGCCGGACGCTTTCGCGATACCGAGTGCAAGCGCGCCCGACTTTCGTCCCATGGTGACAGCGAGATACCAGCGCTGCGTCGTGCGCGCGTCTTCCATGAGGCTCTCGACAATGTTCGAGCCGACTGCACGCGCAGTTTCGAAACCGAACGTCGGCATGTTGTCGGGCAACGGCAAATCGTTATCGATCGTCTTAGGAACCGTGGCGACGTGCAACGTTCCGCCGGCTGCTTCCGCGATCTTGGCGGCGCCAAAGGTGGTGTCGTCACCGCCGATGCACAGCAAGTGCGTGATGCCGAGCGTGCGTAGCGCGCGGACAGCGTTGTCCAGCGTGGTCTTCTCTTTTGCCGGGTTTGTTCGCGAGGTTCGCAAGATCGAACCGCCCAGCCAGTGGATGCGGCTGACATCTTCGATGCGTAGCTCTTGAGTGAGCGTCGCGTCGCCCTTGGCCAACCACTTGAAGCCGTCGTAGATGCCGACCACGCGACAACCCTCGTTGATAGCCTCGATCGTCGCTGAAGCAATGACGCCGTTAATGCCCGGCGCCGGACCTCCGCCGACCAGGATACCAAGTGTCGGCCGCTCGCTCACTGCGTCCCCTCAGTCGCGCCGTGAGTCTTCTCAAGCTCTTCCATCCTCGGCGTACCTGCAGGGTAGTTTCCGTCTGGATAACGGTTGAGCCAGAGTCTCCCCCTCACGGCAGCGTACTCAAAATTCTCGAACGTAGCCGGACCGGTCACTTGCCGCATAGTGCGAACGATCGGTTGGATTCGATCCCACGCCGAATATACTTGAGGTGCAGCGACGTCAAGCCACGACCGCTCGTCCATCAGATCGTACTTCATAAACGCCCCGACTTGTTCCCAAAAGTCGGCGACGAGGAGTTCGGGATGTTCGGCACGGCTCACAGTACCTTTTGAGAAGTCGGCGAGGAATTTCGGATCTTTCATCTTCTCTTGCAGTTCGCCGCGCAGATATCTGATATGTTCTTGCAGCTCCGGAGCCTGCCACAGCGTCATAAGGGTCAGCAGAGCATTGAGTTGGTTGCTCGCGCGCAAATGACGGAGTTGAATGAGCGCCGCAATTGCCGTTGCCCCAATAACGGTAAACGTCGCGCCGGCGAAGATCGCACTCCAAACCTCAGGTGTCATGCGGACGGCCCCGGTGCGTCGTCAGCATATATGTCGATGACCGGCAAATGCGGGGTGTTCTTGGGAAATATGCCGCCCGGATGCTTTGCGTCCCAAATGATCGCCCGAGAAGCGAGGTACTCAAAGTTATCGTAAACTTGCGGCCCGCGGACGCGGCGAATAATCGCGATGACCGGCTTGAGTTTCTCCCATGCTCGCAGACACGTCGGTCCCCCGGATTCCATGAACGCGTCTTCCGCAAAATAGCCCAGTTTGACAAGCATCCCAAGCGATTCCCAAAAATCCAGGTACCCGACTTCAGGGTGTTCCAACCGATCGATGAGTGGTACGGCTAGGCTCTTACGATACTGCGGATCCGCAAGCTTGCGGTCAAGGTCTCCACC
>DASZFB010000290.1:0-1870 GCA_035940275.1 Candidatus Eremiobacteraceae bacterium
CACACCCGACGATTTCCCGACATTTCCAGAAGCGATTGTCGACACGCTAACCGATCGAGCGAAAGCGCTCCTGCGTATCCTGCGCGTGCGCCCGAGCCAGCACGCACAATTCCGTAACCGAACAAAGCTTTTAGCTTTGGAACCCATCGCGCGCAACGTCGCGGTGCGGCGCTCGAACTCCGACAACCGGTGGATATTATCCACCAACACGGACATGGTGTTCGTTCCACGTCGCAGCGCGTCGCTTGCGGACGTCGCCGCGGCCTTGCCGGACGGCTACTACGCGCTGCCACGTTTTGAGATCCCCGAAACGTTGTGGGAGAGCCTCGACCGCCACGAGCCGGCTGCTATCATCGCAGCGATGAGTGCTTGGGGGCGCGACTTTCATCTGAATGAGGTGGTCCATGCAGCCGACCCGGCGAATAGGTACGACGCACCCGGCGACTTCCAACTGATGTTGCGTTCCGATCTGTGGCGCATACATGGATTTCACGAATCGATGTTGCTCGGCTGGCACGTCGATTCGAACCTGTCAAAACGTCTTTCTCTTCTGCCGCGCCGGGTCGGGGACGTGGTCGATGACATCTTCGGATACCACTGCGACCACACGCGTCAGGTGACGCCGATGCACGGGCCAGAGGCGCCGCAAAACGATCTCAAGATATTCGTCGATGACGTCACGAGCGCCGACGTTCCCGAGCAGGCTGACACCTGGGGGCTCGCCGGCGAAGATGTCGAGGAGGTCAACCTCGATACGACGAGCCGTGTTTATTTACAGGCATTGCAATCGGCGATTCCATCGCCACTCGTCGAGCCGACGCATATTGACTATACCCCCGAGATGCATAATCGGATCGACTACTCGATCGATCACGTCATCCCGTTTCTTGCGGATATTTTTGCCAGCTACCGCCGCGATACGATCATTGGTTGGCTCGGCGCCAAGAAATCTTTCTTGGAGCGCTTTGCGCAGGTGTGGAAAATCATGGGATTTTCAGAGCCTATCATGGTGTCCAAGGCGGCGCACTGGCTCGAACCGCATCTCCCTCCGGGGTGCGCCTGGGCTTCCGACGACCAAATCGACGAACGCTGCCAGGTTTTTGTTTTCGACTTTGGGCGACCGGACACCGAGTTCCCAGAACAAGATTGGGATATCACGACGGACTCAATTATCGAAAGCGTTGAGCGCGGCGTTCGCCGTGCGGTTCGGTTCGAACAGCGTCGCCTCGAGCACCCTGCAACGGTGCCACGGCGCTTCATCGGCATCAACACGATACACAACACGTTTCAACTGCTGTTCACGGCGGACGTCGGCGCGGCGCGCACGCCTATTGCAACGCGCATACGGCAGGGCTTTGTTAATAAGAGTCGCGACCCGCGGGATATCTTGCGCGGCGGCGAGCTCGATTGCATGCCGGAGATCACCCTTGGGCCGGCGGGTGTGTATGGAGCTGCCCCGCGCCCTCCGTATGCCAAAGCCATTCATGCCAAGCTCGGCGTCGCGGGATTCATCGCCTTTGGCGCATACGTCTCGCTTTTGCCAGGCCGTTATGAAGTGACCTTTGAGTTCTTCGCGGAACGCGCGGTACGCGGCGCTGCATTGAGAGTCGAAGTTGCAACCGACAACGGCGATCGGATTCTCGCACAACAGCAGGTGAGACCGCACGAGGGGTTACGCCGGCTCGAGCGCGAGCTGAGAATCCAGCATGCGCCACTTTCGTGCACGCTTGGTTTCGATGTTGATGCGCACGGACCCACAGGTGATGACGGACGGATCGAATTTCGGGTGTGGTCGCCTGGAAAAACGATGCTCTGCCTTGTCGCTGTGCGCCTACGGCAAGTAGTTTTGTTTTCTCAGCTCGCCGACGAG
>DASZFB010000291.1:0-2958 GCA_035940275.1 Candidatus Eremiobacteraceae bacterium
TGGCCGGAGTGGTCAACATGGCGATGATGTACATGTCGGCCGCGGTCTTCCATTTTGGCGGACACCCGGAAGTTGCAACCATCCAGTCCGCGTATCAAACCTTAACGCCGCTGCTCGGATCGGCTGCGGCCTCAATTTTCCTTATTTCGCTAATGGCATCAGGGATTTCAAGCTCGGTCGTAGGGACCATGGCGGGGCAAGTGATCATGCAGGGCTTTGTAGGGTTTACGATTCCCCTGTGGGTCCGGCGCGTCGTCACGATGTTGCCGACGGTTATCATTGTGGCGCTCGGCGTTGACGCAACCAGAGCCCTCATCATCAGCCAAGTCGTCTTGAGCCTCGTGCTGCCGCTGCCAATCGTCGTCTTGCTGCTGTTCACCAACAAACGCGCGATCATGGCGGATATGGTGAACAAGACCGCAGTGAAGGTGCTCGGAGTCGCCGCGTCAGTAGTTATCATTGTGTTAAATTTTGTCCTCATCTGGCAAACCTTAGGTCTGCCAATGCCGGGTCAGTCGAGGTAAGCGCGATCAACCCGTTCTTTTCGACCGCAGCCGACGTGCTCGTGCTCTTTGGCGCAGTCCTTGGTGCGGCGATCGCCTCGCGTCACGCGCGCATTCCGTACACCGTCGGACTTGTCGTGATGGGTCTCATCATCGGAGCACTTCCCCATCATCCAAAAATCCAGCTGACACCAGATCTCGTGATGCTCGTCTTTTTGCCGGCCTTGCTCTTCGCCGGCGCCTGGACGTATCCAACATCGCTTCTGCGGCGGAACTGGCTGCCGATTGCGCTGCTCGCAACGGTTGGTGTCCTCATCAGTATCCTCGTGTCATGGATCGTACTCGTTCGCTTTGCCGGACTTGCGCCGCAAACAGCCCTCCTCTTCGGGGCGATCGTCGCTGCGACCGATCCCGTCTCGGTGATCTCCGTCTTTCGTGCGATGCGCGCCGACGATCAACTCATCGCCATTGTCGAAGGCGAGAGCCTCTTTAACGACGCGACAGCAGTCATCGCGTTCAAAGTAACCCTGCTCTTGTCTGTCGTGACAACCCATGTGACGGCCGCAGCACCGCTCGTCGATTTCGTCGAACTGCTCGTCGGAGGTGCGGTCGTCGGCGTGTTGGTCGGCGTCGTTGGCCTGCTCGTGTTGCGATTGACGGATGACTACGTGATCGAGGCGCTCGGCTCGCTCGTTATCGCATACGGCTCGTATTTCGTCGCTGAGTGGATCCATGCGTCTGGTCTCGTGGCCGTCATCGTCGCCGGCATGTTTCTCTCGCGCGTTGGATCCCGTTTTGGATCTTTCACATCCACCAGGCAATCGGTGAACCAGCTTTGGGAATTCATCGCGTTCGCCGCAAACTCGATGCTCTTCTTGCTCGTCGGACTGGCGATCAATTTCGGAGAGTTGCGTTCAAGCCTCGTTGCAGCGGCGTGGGGTATCGTTGCGATTGCTGTGGCGCGCGTGATATCAGTGTACGGCTTGAGCCGGCTGAGCGGACTACTCGGTCGCGTGCTACCGCTCGCTTGGCAGCACATATTTTTTCTCGGAGGCCTCCGTGGTGCGTTGTCGATGGCCCTCGTTTTAAGCTTGCCTGCTTCCCTAGCCCAGCGCGATTTGCTCGTTGCGATGGTATTTTCAGTCGTGCTCTTTACGATCGTTGCGCAGGGACTCGCAATCGCGCCCGCCCTCTTGCGGCTTCGACTAAGCCCGGAGCAGGCTCCGGATAGGTCTTAAGGCTCAATAACGCGCTGTCGGGCTTTTCCATTGCCGCTTCCTATGTTTATATATCAGTATATGGATCAAGCGGAACTGACACCCGCTCTTGAGCGGGTGGCTGCTTCTGTGGTGGAAACGCACCGCAAAAGGCAGCAGGTAGAAGAAGAACTCAAGACCGCTACGGCGGCCGTTGCGTCCCTACACGCCCAAAGTTCATCGCTTGAAGCTTCGGTTGGAGATCTGCGCCGCGAGCTAGAGCAGGCACTACGAGTCAGGGCCGAAGAGGACACGACGCTCACCAAGCTCGCGCAGCAACGCAACGCCGCGGTCGAACAGCTGGCGGCTGTCGCGCGTGAAGTTGAAACGTTCCTCGCCGATAAGAATCGGAGCGCCTCGGAAATCGCTACGCAGTCCGACGCAGTGCGAACGAGCCTGCGCGGACTCGAAGTTGAAGTCGCAGCCGCGAAAACTGCGCTAGCCGCATTTCATGGCGACTCAAAAGCGCTACGCGAACGGCTCGCGAGCATCCGGCAAAGCGCCGACGCCGTCGACGTGCAACTTGGCGACGTCCAATCCAAAGCGCACGATCTTGACGGAGCTGTCGATGGGATGGCCGCAAAAGTCTGCGCGATCGCCGATACGCTCACTCATGCTGAGCGCGACCGCCAGCACATTGTCTCTGCATCAAATGAGCTTAGCTCGGTTACTTCGGTTCTTGAAGCCCGTCGGGCGCAAGTAAAAACTGCAGACGAAGCGATCGAGAAGCTGCTCAAGGAAAAGGAAAAGCAAACCACTTCGTTGGTCGAGCAGATGGAGCGACTCTCACAAGCCGCGCCGGCTGCTCCTGTGCAAACCCCGATCCCCTCCGTGCCGGCACAGCCAGCGCCGGTTGCGGAAGCACGTTTTACGCCCAATGGCGAGCACAAATTCAGCCATACGGTCGAGTTGATCGGAGTTCTTGTTCCGCTTGGTTTCATTGGCCATGACGAAGCGTCGGCGGCGCTGGAAATCCTGAAAACAAGCGATGTCGACAAGTTCGTGCGCTCGCTCTGGTCGCGGGCGATGGGCGGTCCACTCCCGGGGCCGTATCGTCTCATCCTGGGCAGCGCGCTGGGCGAGTCGGGCGATCACAAGGGCGCCATGACGTTCTTTAGCAAGGCCCTTGAGGGCAAGCACGTCGATCCGTTTCTGACCTATCTTGTGGCGGTCGCACTGCTGCGCATGAAGCGCTACGT
>DASZFB010000292.1:0-1577 GCA_035940275.1 Candidatus Eremiobacteraceae bacterium
CGGCGGGGCGGCAAACAAGAAACATGAGGCAGTTACCGGGCAAAGCCCAGCCGCCGAAATGAGCCCCGGTTCTGAAAATTCACCTCCCGGCGTGCCGTCGCCATTGGAATCGGGGCTCGCGAGCCCAGGTCCCAAGGTCGCGATCATCATCGATGACTGCGGATACAGTGAAGAACGCTGCAAGCTCTTTTTAAAGCTACCGATTCCGATTACGCTCTCAATTTTGCCGATGACAGCCCATGGCAAACAAATCGAAGCTGACGCTCTGGCTGCGGGCAAATCCGTGATGCTTCATTTGCCGATGGAGCCCGATTCGCCACAATTCAATCCGGGCGCCGGAGCGATCACGACGGAAATGACCAACGAGCAAGTGCAAGCTCAAGTTGAAGCAGACGTTAACTCCTTGCCCGATGTTCCGGGTGCGAACAACCACATGGGCAGCAAGGCCACAAGTGACCCTCGCGTCATGCGCGACGTTTTGGACGTTTTGCAGAAGCGTCACATGTTTTTTATCGATTCGGTGACGAGCGGTTCGACGCTTGGGGGATCGACGGCACGGGAGCTGGGCATACCGACGGCGGACCGCGACATATTCCTCGATAACCAAAAGGATCTTCCGTACATTCGCGGCCAGATCAAACAACTTGAAGACGTGGCGCTCAAGCGCGGGAGCGCGATTGCTATCGGTCACCCGAACGAGTCGACTGCGCAAGCGCTCGCCGAGGCAATCCCCCAGATGCAGAGTCTGGGCATCACCTTCGTAACGGCTGAATCCCTCGTAAAATAAGCTAAGCGTGAATTCAATTCGCGCCTCGATCATTGTTCGGCCACAGTGCGGCAATAGCGCTAACTCACACTGCCCGAGTGCCGGTCTTTCGCGTCACGCTTGCGCGTCTGTCAAATCCCCCTGACACGTCCCGACTCGAACCCTGTAGCGATGCCGATAGGGCGCATGCGATCGCCGCAATGTCAGCGCGCATGCTTCGTCGCCGGCAGATGAATGTCGCAAGCCGCGTGAGCGGACCGGTGTTGGAGCGGTTGATTGGGGCTCTGCGCCGGCTGGAAAATCCACACCTCATGGCCTACGAGACACCGAACGGTGTCCTCTTATGCGAGCCATTCGGTGCAAAGGCGAGCGTCGTTCAAGCGGCGAGCGCCGGCGATGCTTACGAGCTCGTCGCCAAGCTGCTTCACCGGCCTCCGCCGCGCACGCTTGTTGCGGCGCTAGCCGGTTTCGGTCGTGCGGCACTCGAGCGAGCCGTCGCAGGTGGCGTTCGCGCCGTGATCGTTCCGCGAAACCGTCCATTCTCTCAATGCTCCCGGAGTGTCGCTTCGCTCGTGCCCGATATCGACCACTGGCAAGCACCACCTGCCGGACTTTTTGTCTTGGACGAACGCCTGCTGTTGCTTCGTCCGAACGCGTTACGCATGGCGGCAGCGCATGAGTTTGCGCATGCGCTCGATGCGGTTCTCGCGCGGCAGCCGCGATCCTATTTCTCGTTCGAGAGCGCCGAGGTACGGGAGGCGTTTGTCAACGCAGCCGGTTACGTCAACGAGTATGCCGCCAGCGGCCTCGA
>DASZFB010000293.1:0-2899 GCA_035940275.1 Candidatus Eremiobacteraceae bacterium
CGGCCAGTTTGCCGTCGATTGTATGATCCCCATGATGACGCCGTAGAAGATGCCGATGATGATGACCGTGAGCGCAAACTCCGATCCAAGCACGATGGCGATCGAGAGATAACCGCCCGCATAGGTGGAGAGGCGGCGCGATCCCGCCAAGCCTTGGAGAAACGCCAAACATCCGAGTGTGAGGATCTTGAGGACGGCGAGAAAGTACCGGAACGCGATCCAAGCGCACACGAAGTACACGTATACGGCGGCGAGAATCGTCAGGAGATACACGATGCCGCTGGCAAAGAGCGTCCCGGTGAGCGCTCCGCCTGCGATTGCAACGACGGTTTTCGCTCCATTAACAAGAGAACCCACAAGCCCAGGTGCAGCTATTCCCCCGCCTGCGAAATTATTCCACGCCAAGGTTGCGATGGCGCTGAAGAGGGCGGAGCCGAGGTCGAGAATTGTGCCGGGCAAGATCGTGAATTCAAACTGCGTGTTGACGAACGACACGAGGTGCGTTCCGGCGATCTGATCGGCGATGGTGCCTCCAATGGTGGCGATGCCGCCGATGATGGCTGGAAACCATCCCGGGATGCCGCCGGGGCCTTTCCATGTCCAGGCGATGAGCGTGAGCCAGAGCGATGCTTCGACGATGCGCCAGTAGAGCGCCCGCACGATGCCCATGAGGTGCTCGCCGCTCAGATACCATCCGATGATTGCGAAGAGCATCGAGACGGCCGCGATGCGAACAAACAGGTATTGCCCGACGGCGACCGACGCATTGATTGCCGTCGAGACGGTTTGCTCGGCGTGATCAAGCATGACCGTGGAGACGTGCGCGAAGAGTCCTTGGGGAATTTCCGTGGACGGCGCGGTGGGCGTGATATCGGGGGCGCTGGTCGGCTGCGGGGTTACCGTGGTTTGGAAGCACGGTTGCACTGTGCCGGGCGCTGGATTGCAGGCGGGTGGTGTGATGCTCACTGGGACGCTGACGTCTCCGATGCCGGCGGCCGTTGCCGCATTAGGGACCGTAAGGAGTAAAAGCAACAAAAGGGCGAGGGCTCTCATTGAGAAGGTCCAAGCATCGTGCGCACCTGCGTGTCGGAGAGCGTGGGAGGCGTCGTGTCCGCCTCGTGCTGCAAGTTCGTGACGATCGCTTGATCGTAGAGACGCTGTTGACGTTCTTGCGCGGTTTGTGTGAGATCGTGCTGTGCCTCTTCGCTCATCCGCAGTGCCAGTAAACGCTTCTCCTTGACGAGCTCTTCCCACACCAGGGAGAGAAGCTGTACGGTGACCTGGCCGGTCTGTGTCGGGTTCTGCGCTTTGGCGGCCGCACTACGCATGTCGTCGATCGTCGTGGTGACTGAGTCTGCCGTACTGCTGCTGTCGAGGAGTCCCGCACCTTTGAGCTCGGCGACGATCGCTGAAGCCGTTTGGTCTTCGAGGGTGCCGTTGAGCTGAGCGAGCGGGGTCCCTGGTGTGTAGTTCGGCCAGATGGAGGAGACTTGACGCTCGATATTTTGCGTCGTGAAGCTCAAGGTTTGCGCCTGCTGCAAGAGATCGGCGACGCTCTGCATGTTCGCTTTGAAATGCGAGGTGATGACTTGCGGGTAGCGCGCGTAGGTGCGCACCTCGAGGCCGATCTCGTTGACGCGATTGATGGCGTTGACGTAGGAGTTGTAGGTCGAGATGTACTGATTGGCGGGAGCGCAGAATGCCGCGAAGGGCCCTGCGCAAGGGATGGCTGGCAACGGCTGCAGCGTCTGGATCGAGACCGACTGCGGAAAGAACGTCTGGGCCGCTGTTGCAATGGGCGTGCCGAGCAGGATGAAGACCGTGAGAAGCATGCGTCTCAGCACGGCACGCTCTCCGCAAGAGCGGGGGAATTGTCGGGGAGCGGTGCGGCGAGCGCGTATGGCGCCTCATTCGGATGGTCCTCGAGGGGACGACCGTTGTCGGTGAGGTAGGGATCGACCCAGGCACCGGCTCCAAAGCGGCGGATGTAGGCGTCGACGATCTCGCAATCCTCGTTGCCTGCGCCTCCGTAGATCGAGAGTTCCGCCGCGCCGGGATCGAGGCGCACGACCTGCACACCGTACTCATTGCGGATGAGGATGTCATATTCGCCCATTGTCGCGATGGTCTCAACATCGTCGGGCGAAAAGCCTACCTCCAAATATTCGCGCCGGATGACATCACCGTTCGCGTCGCGGTTAGCCATAGCGATCTTCGTCACGGTTTGCTCGATGAGGACATCACGGATCGGTGAGCGCACGATTTCGCCGACGCCCTGGGTCGCAAACGTGAACTGCACGCGGTTTTTTCTCCCCTCGCGCTGGATGCGCTCGGCGAAATCTTGCATCTTCGGGATTTTCAGCGCACGCGCGCCTTCATCGACCGTGACCAGCGTTGGCGTGCTGTCGCCGCGCGCGAACTCGGCCAGCGCACGGCGCTGCAACGCAAGGATCGTCGGGACGGTCCAACGCGGATTGTCCAAGCCAAGCTCTCCAATCTCGAAGCACCAATAGGGCACGCCGTCGTCAGCAAACGCAAACGCGTCGTGCGCGGCGTCAAGCAGCGAGCCTCGCGCCTGCTCGAAAATGCTGCGTAGTTCGGGGGTTTGCACCAAGCGCCCGAGATCGGAAAGACGACGGTCTCTCGCCGGAATCGCCTCGCGCACGCCCTGCAGGGCGTAGCGCATGTCTTCCAGCTCCTTGACGTTGCAGGCTCGTCCGCTCCAGACTTCCGTGAAGGTGATGAGCCAGGAGAAGAGGTCGTCGAACTGCATCGGATTGTCTAGGCCAAGCAGTGGTGCGATGCGTGGTCCTTCCCCCAAGCGCAGCGTGGAATGATGCCCTTCGATGGCCTTCGCGTATTTGTAGGCGCTGCGTCCGATATCGAAGGCCACGACACG
>DASZFB010000294.1:0-7161 GCA_035940275.1 Candidatus Eremiobacteraceae bacterium
CCATCACCTTCCATACGCACCGTGTTAACAGCACGGGCGTCAGTGACGTCGGCGGTTACGCGATCGACGAGCGACATCGCCGCTTCCTTGAGAGGCGTCGTGACGTTCCAACCGGCATAGCGCTCTGTTCTCAGGCGCGTGAATACCTCACGAGCGCGGCCTACGTCTGCCTCGACGGCTTCGTACGCCGCGTCGATCCGCAGCGCGTCGAACGCCGCTTGTTGCATGAGCGGCGAGAGCGAATGCGCTATCGGGCTGCCGATGACCGCGTAGCGCGCCTGTGCAGGGCTCACGCGCCTGGCACGCCGGCGCGCCGCAGCTGGGCGAACACCGGGCGCTCGATCATGCGAAGAAACTTCGTTGTGAGAAACGCGCGCGCTGCGAGCGGTCGCACGTAGACCGCCTTCATGCCCGCGAGCTTGGCGCCCAGCACGTCGGTAAAAAGCTGATCCCCGATCGCCAACGCCTTGGCAGGTTCGGTCTCCATCTCGCGCAAGCAGCGGGCAAATGCAATCGGCAAGGGTTTCAGCGCCCCGCGCACGAGCGGCAGGCCTAGTTCGACTGCAACGTCTTTTGACTGAGCTCCATAGTTGTTCGTTATCAAACACATCCGTATGCCGGCGTCACGCAACCGTTGCACCCACTGCGGGATACCGGGTTCCAGCGCAGACGTGTACCAAGGAACGATCGTGTTGTCCAAGTCCAGCGCGACGCCGCGAATACCCCAGCGCGCGAGCAAGTCCAAAGACACGTCAACGACGTTGTCGACGATTGCGTCCGGCGTGAGGTACCAGAGCGCCCTCAGTGTTGCCGAACCCGGAACGGCTCCGCTCGAAAGCGATGAACGGTCTCGACGAAGCGGACCGTGCTCGAGCGGCCATTCATAATAATCGAGTGCGTGCGTGCGCCGTTGCCGAAGGAGCGAACGCCCTTCACTAAGTCGCCGTCAGTAATACCGGTAGCAACAAATGTGATGTCGTCATTCTTGACGAGATCATCCATGGTGAGCACTTTGTTGACGTCGTCGAAGCCCATCTGAATCGCGCGCTTGATTTCGTCTTCGTTGCGCGGTTTCAACCGGCCCATGAAGTTACCGCCAAGACAACGAAGCGCTGCAGCCGCGAGCACGCCTTCTGGAGCGCCGCCGGTGCCCATCGCGACGTGGATTCCCGTGCCATCGATAGCGGTTGCAATCGCGGCGTCGACGTCGCCGTCTGATATGAGTTTTATTTTTGCGCCGGCGGCGCGAACGTCGTCGATGAGCTGCTTGTGACGCGGCCGGTCCAAGATGACCACCGTGATATCCGCGATTGGGCGCTCGAGCGCATTTGCAACGAGTTCGAGATTTTCAGCCACGGTTGCATCGATGTGCACGTATTGCGCGGCCTTCGGGCCCACCGCGAGTTTGTCCATGTAGGTGTCCGGTGCATTGAGCAGGCAACCTTTGGCGGTCACAGCGAGCACCGCGATCGAGTTCGGGAGGCCGTTGGCAACAAGGTTTGTGCCTTCAACCGGATCAACTGCGATGTCGACCTCGACGCCGCCTTTGCCGACTTCTTCGCCGATGAACAACATCGGCGCCTCGTCACGTTCGCCCTCGCCGATCACGATGCGGCCGCGAATTTCCATCTCGTTGAGCGTCGCGCGCATTTTCTCGACAGCTGCGCCGTCCGCTTTGTCGCGCTCCCCTTTGCCCATCCAGCGCGACGCTGCAAGCGCCGCCGCTTCGGTAACCTTGACGAAATCAAGCGTGTCCATGATCTCTCCTTACGACGGCAGGTCCGACCAGCGAACGACGACGTCTTCAACTTGTTGTGTATTAGCTGTCTTCGAGATGGTGAGGCTGCGATTGGGGATTTCGATACCAGAACGATTCGTTTCGGCTGTGCCCCACGATCCGCGCGTGTACTTGTATTTCATGGACGCGCCTTTTCCCAATGTTAGGGTTGCCGTCCAACGATTGCCGGTGAGCGGCGTCATGCGCACGCCGTTTGGTACCCAGTTCGCAACGTCGGCTGCGATATAGACGATATCGCGCGACGGCGTGTTCAGCGGCACACTGACAATAATCGTCACGGCGATCGGTTGCGCAAGCGAAACGCCGGTGAACGGTTGGCTCGATGCGCTCAGGTCGAACGCTGTGTCAGTACTTGGGTCCACGCGCAGCCGCAGATATGTGCCCAAGGTGAGCGTCGCTTGCACTTGCGCGGCCCTGCCGACCAGTTTGTACGCCTTGCCGGACGTGGTTACCAAGAAGCCGTTCTTCTGCGTAACGAGCCGTGTTGTGACAGTCGTGTAGGTCGCATCGATCTGTTGGACGAGGCCCGCTGAATTTAGCGAAAGTGTCACCGCTTCGCCTTGCGCAATTTCTGCCGGTGAGGTCGCTCGCCACTCTGTCTCGTCGCCACGCTCGCGTGTGGTTGCATTGGCAGCCATGCTAAATACCATAAGCCGCTCGCCCTGCTGAATTGTGATCGACCCACCACTTGGATTGACTTCGTACGAAACAAATTGGCCGGTTGCGGTATCGGCAGAGGTTGGACCGGCGGCGCCTAAGAGGAGTGCACAACTCGCCGCGGCGAGCGTGTACGCGATAGCGGCAGCCGCTCGGTGTTGCGACAGCATGTGCCGCAACTTTTCCAACTACCTGGTAATCCCTCGAAGGTCGTGCGGAAAGGGCCATAATGCGGAACGGCGAACGCGAAAAGCCGTGGATGCCGTAGTCTCACCACATCTGGACGAGCCAACCGACCTCAGCCGCGCCGTTCTCCTTGTGCCTCGCAGCGCGAGGCCTGGCCTCGCGCTCACCGCATTCGCGGGGTTCAGCGCGGGCATCTTTGTCTGGTATCTTCTTCTCACCCACACGCACATGTCGGCCTGGATCTCGAACCTCGCTCTCGGCTCGCTTTCAATTGGTCTCGCGCTTGCCTTTACCGCGGCGTGGTATGCGTACTCGCGTTGGATCAGTTGGACGTGTAACGTTTCGCTCGAGGACATGCTCAAAGCCGATGCGTGGAGCTACGCGCCCCTGCTTGGGCTTTGGGCGTATATCATCTGGATGCCGGCAACGTTGACCGGCGCTGCCGCGCTTGCCGGCGCGCTCGTTCTGCTTTCCGCCGCAGTGAAGATCGGCGTGCTCGGCCGCTACTACCCGATGGTACATCACGTGTCGACCGCATTCGTCGCCACTCGTCTGCCCCTTATCATCATCGCACCACTCTCGGCTATTGTCATCGGTCAACGTCAGGGCCAGCACTTCGTCGCGTCGCACAGCGTCTGGCTCAACGTGTGGGGCCGCTGGGATGCGCAGCACTACCTCAATATTGCAACCAATGGTTACTCGGGCAAAGAGATAGCGTTTTTTCCGCTGTACCCGTGGCTCATCCACGTGCTCGGCGGAGCCATCGGCGATCACCTCACGGCCGGGTTGCTCATTTCAAATTTATCGTTTTTCATTGCCTTGGGCTATCTGTATGCGCTCGTCCGTTTGGAGTACGGCGACGATAACGTCGCGTATCACGCGATCTTCTACACCGCGATCTTTCCCACGGCGATCTTCTTCTCGGCAGTGTATACTGAGTCGCTCTTTCTCGCGCTGACTGTGGCATCAGTGTACTATGCGAGGCATGGTAACTACATCACGTCCGGTATCTTCGGCGCGCTCGCGTCCATGACGCGCGTCGAAGGAATGCTCACGGCAATACCCCTTGCCTACGAAGCGTGGAGCGGGTGGCGCGAGCGCCGCGGCACGACCTTGACCCGCGGCGTCATTGGCGTCGCGCTCATTCCCGCCGGCTTGCTCGCGTACATGGGGTACCTCTACGCGCTGGTCGGCAATCCTCTGTACTTCTTGCAAGTTCAGGACAACTGGAACCGGCATTTGGCGCCGCCTTGGGTGAGCATCATAAACACGGTACAGGAGATTGCCAAGGGTCCGCTTGCATCAGCCGGATCCGTCAATCACATGATCGAGCTGGCGTTCACGCTTGCCTTTCTCGCGCTCATGGTCGTCTCGTTTCGCACGCTGCGGCTTTCCTACTCGCTCTACTTCGCTGCGTCGCTGCTTGTGCCGCTATCGACCGCAAGTCTCATGAGCATGCCGCGTTTTGTCCTCGTTATTTTTCCGGCTTTCATGCTCATGGCGTTGTGGGGCCGCAATCCGCTGGTCAATTCAGCGATCGTCGCGCTCTCGCTGCCCCTGCTCGGCCTCTTCACCGTACTTTTTGCGGATTGGTATTGGCTCGCGTGACCACGCAGCCAAAGTTTGTCATGCGCCGCGGCGTCAAGCAGTTCATTAAGTTCGGCGTCGTGGGCGCTTCCGGCGCGCTCGTCAGCTTTATCATCTTCCATATACTTCTGCACTACGGTCTCGATCTGAAGCTTGCATTTTCGCTCGGCTTCATAGCCGGGGGCGTCAACAACTACTGGTGGAATCGTCACTGGACGTTCCGATCTCGCGGCCACGTGGGCAAGGAACTCGCTCAGTTTCTGACCGTTTCCGGTGTTGCCCTCATCCTCGGCATCATTATCACAGGTGTGCTCGACAAGTACTTGCCAATGTTCCACCTCCGCAACTCGCTCATCTGGTTGTGCGGAACCGTTGGCGGCATGGGTGTTAACTTTTTCGTCAACAAGTACTGGACGTTCCGCCATACGCACGAACCCGTGGCACAGTCCAAGACGTGAAGCAGACCTCGGTCCTCGCGCTGGCCCTCATCATCCTGCTGGGTCTGGCGTTACGCGTCTACCATCTGCACGATCCCATCCTCGATCATCCCGCCTGGCGTCAAGGAGATGAAGCGGCAATAGCGCGCAACTTCGTCGAGTTGCGCAATAACATTCTCTATCCGCAAACCGATTACGACGGCCCGCCACCCAACTATGTCGAGCTCGAACTGCAGCTCGTTCCCTACGCGGCCGCACAACTGTATCGCTTCTTCGGCGTGCACGAAGTCTTTGCGCGCTTGATCGTGATCGCGTTCAGCTTAGCGACGCTACCGCTCATCTATGCGCTGGGAAGCGAGCTGTACTCGCGTCGCGCGGGCTTGATCGCTGCGCTGCTCTTCGCCATCGCCCCAGGAGCGGTCTATTACGGACGGGCGATCCTTCCTGAGAGCGACATGCTCTTCTTCAGCGTCGGGGCGCTTTTGTTTTGGTGGCGCTGGATCGACGGGCGTCACGTGCGCGATTTTGTTGTCGCGGCCGCCTTTGCCGGACTCGCGTGTCTGGCCAAGCCGCCAGCGGTTATCATTTTGGGTCCAATGCTCGCGCTGTGGTTCGTGCGAGTGCGAAGGATTGGTGATTGGTCGGTGTATGCGTTAGTCGCTGCGAGCATCGTACCGCTGTGGCTTTACATCGGACATCTGAACCGTATTGCCGAATGGCACTGGGCCACGGGCATCGCTGCAAAGCACGTCGTTCCGACGCTCGTTGCGGAGCTGACGAGCCCCGCCGCGTTCACGGCAGGCGTTGCGAGTATGCTCGCGCTCTTGAAGATGCTTGCAACAACGATTCTCGGACCGGTGATCTTCGGTCTGTTGCTGTTGTGTGCGGTCGTGCAGCCACCCGACGTTGCGCACAAGGGTCGCTCTGCGTTCTTCGGCACGTGGCTTGTGCTGCTTGTTGCGTACACGTTTGCCGTCGTCAACGTCGAACGCGTCGACTACTACCTCATGCCATTCGTACCGTTTGCCGTTCTCTATGTGGCTGGCGGCCTCGACCATCTGCTCTCACTCGTAGCGCCGCAGGGACTTTCGCGGCGGCTGATTGCGGGAATCGCCGCGGCTCTCATGCTGACGACCTACATCAACATGCTTGAAATCCATCCGTACTATACGTGGAGCCGCGAAGTGTACGCGGCTGCGACCGAAGTTCGCGGGGCGCTCGAACCCAGTGCGCTCATCGTCATGGGGCATTACGATCCCTCGGTGCTCTATACGATTGGCCACCGCGGTTGGGAGGAAGACCCGCTGCTGTGGAGCGTGCGTGACATGACGAGCGCCATCCACAAAGGCGCACGATATTTTGTCGCGGTCGAAGTACCGCGCTTCCGGGCCAACAGAGAGCTGTATGCGTTTATGCAGCGCTACGCGCGAGTGCCGATCCGTTCAGGCTGGCAAGTATATGACCTGAGCACTCGCGCACATAATTAGATGGAAGTCTTGCGACCATAGAGTTTGATCCGGACGACATCTTCCTCAAACAGACGCTGTTGCTGCCAGACCGCAAGCCTCGGTCGAGTCTTCTCCAAGTCATGCTCGATGCGTCGCTGGTTGTCCATGAATCCCGGTTGGTTTTCGATATACCACACGCGCTGCGCTGGGTACGCTCGCAGCTGCGCAATCGTGGGGTCTATGTCCGCCGGCAACAGGGGCGCGAGAATCTGGTGATGGCGAAACCCTGAGAACTCGTTGACAACATAATACTCACCGCCGGCGACCAGCACAATGACGTCGTCCTTATTCTCTTTGCCGAGAAGCAGCGCGTTGACTTGATACCAATCCGGAAACTGATAGTATGGAACGACGACGACGTCAAAAACGCTGACGACGGCAACTCCCGCATATGCCGCGAGCAGGGCAACCGACGCCACCCGGTACTTCGTCTTCAGCAGCAACGCTGTCACGGCGCCAAAGCAGATGCAATAGGCCGGCACGTACACGAAGAGGTACCGAGGCAAAAGAAGATTCACGCCGGTAGCCAGCGAGATCGCAACGTGCAACGCGATTGGAGCCAGCCAAAAGATCACAAGCGTGCGCCGACCTATGTACATTCCCGCCAGCACAACAGCGAGCACGAACACGCTCACGGCAAGATCGAAACGTGGCGACGTCATCCAGCGCTCTGGAACGCCGTAAGCCCCAATCGCTGAGATGACCCCTGCTAAGCCGGAGAATTGCGACGAATCAAGTCGAAGCGCGTAGTGGGCCTGCTCGAATTGGATGCGAATCGCCCACACCCAAGGGATGAGTCCGAGAATCGCCACGCTATCAATAAACAGCGCGGCCCGAAGCTGCGGCAAGCGAGTGAGAGCATACGCGAACTGACTCGCAACGACGACGATCCCCACGTAATGCAGGTACGGAAGTGTGATGGCGGTTGCACCGTACGCGACCCACCACCACACGCGGCGCTTTGTTGCCGGATCGGAACACACGAGCA
>DASZFB010000295.1:0-2411 GCA_035940275.1 Candidatus Eremiobacteraceae bacterium
CGCCACCACTGCTGCGCTTCCTGATATCTCGTCAATAGATAGTGTCAACCGCGAGAACAAAGTGGCGCCCAACCCTCCGGAAAGTTCGGATCGAGGTTGAACGCGGGTCGCGGACGACACCACGAGGAGCGGTTGATTAAATGTAAGCGATCCCAGCGTTAAAGAATGTGCGCGCACGAGCATTCCATCGAGATCGCCGCCCGGCATTGCTTCTTGAAACGGTATGGAGTGCTCCGGATGCAGGAAACGGCCGCTGTGTTCGGCCGACGAGTTGAGCAATATTTCATAGCCTGCACCTGTGCCGAGCGCGAACCATAAAGGGGATTGTCCGTCAAGCACTGCCTGAATTGCAGGACGTCCCTCAATTACGCGCAGCGCGAGCGAAACCGCTCCGGTAGGCAGCGCGGCGGCGGCGCCGTGACTGTCGCGAAAAACCGTCAACGCACGATTCGGATAGTCCAACACAACGGGATATCGCTGCAGCAAGTCGCGTCCAATGATTGCGTCTGCCTCTGCGCCCAAGTGTGTTTCGCTGTACGCGCGCACGTCAGCCCGCTGCGCCTGCAATCGCGGAAATCGTAGGTCACCGATCTGCAGCGAAATCTCGGTGGTCGCGCCCGTTTCACCAGTGGTGTTTGTGTCCACCATCGTGGTGATGGCGGCTGTGTCGATGATAACGGTTGCCGGGTGACCGTCGATCAGGACTTGGATGAACGGTCGTTCGGCGTGAATAATCATCGGAACATTGACGACGCTCGCGTTGCCGAGCCACAAACTGTCGGGTGGTGGAGGTCTCGAGTGCGACGTCGCCGGTACAAACGGCGGCGTGGTTGACCGTACGGGTGGGGCATCGCGGGGTGGAACTATCGGCGAAGGTAAGGGTGTGGCCGATGGGGCTTGGGTTGCGTTCGGACTCGCGCTTGAGGCCGGGGTCGGTGAAGTCACAGGAGTCGTCGCGGCATTCGCTTCTGCAGCCAGTGCGACAGCGACGAGCAGTCCGAAGACAATACCGTTTACGCGGCGTTCAAAAAACCTAGTACCAGTGCGCAAAATGCCTCTGACCGCTCGATGTGTGGAAAGTGTCCGCAACGCTCCAGCACTTCGATGCGCGGGGCGGGCAATACCCGCCGCGCGATCTCGACACCCTTGGACGGCAATACCTGATCGTTCTTCCCCCACATAACGAGTGCGGGTGGCTGGAGCTGCGAGAGCCGCGCGTGCAGGAATTCTAAGTGTTTGGAGTAGTGGAATATCGCCGTAACCGTGCGACGCGCCACTCTCATATGTAACTCACTGGCGCGACGCGATACGAACTCGTCGACCGACTCGTCGTCGAGTCGCTGTGGGTCGAAGAAGCTTGCCGCGTAGCCGGCGCGGATGAGAGCGCGAGTGCGCGGGAACGACAACCACAAAGAGATGACCGTGAGCATGACCTCGTCCAGTGGCGGTACGGGCGACGTTGTAAAGCCGAGCGGATCGGCAAGGATCAGCCTGCGAAAACCCAGCGGCCGCTCGAGTGCGGCCAGCATGAGGGTCAAGCCGCCCAGCGAGTTGCCCGCCGCATCTACCTGCCCAAGACCGAGCGCCGCTATGAAGTCATTGACGAAGCGTCCAAAGTACGGCGGATCGTACGCGTGATTGGGAGCACCGCTTCGTCCGTGGCCCGGCATGTCGGGCGCGAGCACGCGGTAGCGGCGTGCGAGCGCCGGAATGGATCGCAGCCATGCGGTTGACGAGTGCCCCACGCCATGGAGCAGCAGCAAAGGAGTACCCAGGCCGGCTTCGAGATACGAGACTTCCGTGCCGCCGACTTCTACAGTCTTACGAACAGGTGGTGCCGTGAGCATGCCTTCCTTGTGCGCAACGAGCTCTGCGCTCGGTTGCTAGGTGCTACGCGATACTGCTCGAATCCGGCGGCCTCAACTTATGAAATACCGAGTTCTTGGCAATACTGGTGAACGTGTCTCCATGGTTGGTGTTGGCGGCTTTCATTTAAGTAAGCCGCAAGACCCGCAAATCGCGATCCGCATCGTGCGCTCGGCGCTCGATAGCGGTATCAATTTTCTTGATAACAGCTGGGACTATGCGGAAGGCGAGAGCGAGCGAAGAATGGGGATGGCCTTGCGTGACGGGTATCGCGACAAGGCGTTTCTTATGACCAAGATCGATGGACGCACAGCAACGAGTGCTCGGCAGCAACTCGAAGAATCGCTCAAGCGCTTGCAGACGGATCATGTGGATCTCATGCAGATCCATGAGGTCATCCGTATGAGCGACGTCGATCGCGTCTTCGCTGCCGGCGGCGCTCTGGAGACATTACTGCAAGCCCGGGAACAAGGGAAACTTCGTTACATCGGTTTCACCGGCCACAAAAGCCCGGAGATCCACAAGCACATGCTTGCGATGGCCGA
>DASZFB010000296.1:0-4905 GCA_035940275.1 Candidatus Eremiobacteraceae bacterium
GCAAGCCGCACGAGCGGCCGCATGGCGACTGCGGTCGGGCCCTTGACGATGTGCGCGGCGTCGTTGTCCGTCCAGGACGTGCCGGCAATGTCGAGGTGAATCCACGGAGTACTATCGACGTACTCCTTGAGGAACATAGCACCGTAGATTGTTCCCGCTTGCCGCCCACCGGAGTTCTTCATATCTGCAATCGGGCTCTTGATGAGATCGGCGTACTCAGGGAACAGCGGCAGCTCCCAGTAACGTTCGCCGTAGGGCGCAGTCGCCTCGTGGAAGATGTCGACGAATTGGCGGTCGTTTGCCATGACGCCGGTCGTCGTGTTGCCGAGAGCGACAACGGCGGCGCCGGTCAAGGTCGCGATGTCGACGAGGTGGGTCGCACCTAGCTTCTTCGCGTAGACCAGGCCGTCGGCGAGCACCAAGCGTCCTTCCGCATCGGTGTTGGTGATCTCGATCGTCTTGCCGTTCATTGCCCGCACGATATCGCCGGGTTTGGTGGCCTTGCTGGATGGCATATTGTCTGTGGCCATCACGACGCCGATGACATTCGCTTTCGGTTTCAGTTGCGCGATGGCGGCCATTGCTCCGATGACAGTTGCGCCGCCCGCCATGTCACCCTTCATGGCATCCATGTCGAGCGCGGGCTTGAGTGAAATGCCGCCCGTGTCGAATGTTATGCCCTTGCCAATCAACCCCAATGTCGTCTTCGAGCTCTTATCGCCACGATATTCGAGTGCTATCACTTTGGGTGGTTGCTCTGCTCCCGCGGCAACCGACAGCATCGAGCCCATGCCAAGACGCTTCATCTCCGCGCGATCGAGCACGGTCACCTTCAAACCGTACTTCTTCGCAAACTCGCGCGAGCGTTGTGCGAGATGCGTCGGAGTCATGTCATTGGAGGGCAAGTTCACCATCTCGCGGACGGCATTGGCCGCTTCGCCAAGAACGATACCGCGGTCGGCCGCCGGTTGCAGCGACTTGGCCGAGCTAGCATTCTCCACGACGAGCGTGACCGCCGTAACGGCGTACGGCTTGTCGTTTGCGTTACTGCGATACGGCGATGCGTTGAAGGTGGCCATGATTGCGCCTTCAGCCGCGTTTTCAACCGCCGCATCGGCGTCGAACGGAATGGGTTCAGGTAAAACGACGGCAACATGACCGAGCTTTCGCGCGGCGGCGGCACGGACGGCTAATCCGGCAAAACGAGCGAACGATGACGGGTGGAACGTTGCCCGCTCACCCAACCCGATAACGATAACGCGTTTTGCGCGTAATTTCTTGTTGCCGGATACGACGCTGACTTCTCGATCGCGTCCGCGGATTTCGCCGCGCTGGCGCATATCTGCAAGCACGCCTCCCAATGCGGCGTTGACGTCGCTGAAGCTTGATGGAGGAGTCCCATCGCTAAACAAGCCGACTGCAACAGCGTCCGCATTCGAACGCACAGGGCGCTCCGCCCGCACTACAATCTTCATGCCGGAAAAATACCTTTCTTACTTAGTGGAAA
Organism: Candidatus Eremiobacteraceae bacterium; assembly: GCA_035940275.1. Lineage (GTDB taxonomy): Bacteria > Vulcanimicrobiota > Vulcanimicrobiia > Eremiobacterales > Eremiobacteraceae > JAFANK01. The sequence goes on from DASZFB010000296.1 coordinate 1,508, forward strand.
ATCTTAGCGTGCGCCATTTCTACAAACCCAACATAGCGACCTTGAGTTTGCCGTAGGGAGGCACTATGCAAGCGACAAACGACGCATCTATATGACAGACGCATATGGCGCAGCCGGCGTTAATATCGATGCTGCGAATGAAACGGTCGAGCGTTACCGGTCGATCCTCGAACGTCATGTCGACCCTCGGGTTCTCAAGGGCATCGGAGGCTTCAGCGGTTGCTTCGCATTGCAAGGATATCGCGAGCCGGTCCTGGTCGCGAGCACCGATGGTGTGGGAACCAAAGTCCTCGTCGCGGCAGCACTGCGTCAGTACAACACGATCGGCGCTGACCTCGTCAATCACTGCATCAACGACCTTGTGTGCTCGAACGCGCAGCCGTTATTTTTTCTCGATTATATCGCGATGGGCAAGCTCGAATCGCAAACTGCAGCTGATATTGTTGGCGGCATAGCGCAAGCGTGCCATGAAAACGCGGTGGCGCTGCTCGGTGGCGAGACTGCTGAAATGCCCGGAGTGTATACGCCGCCGCATTTCGATCTCGCGGGCACAATCGTCGGTGCGGTCGAGCGCGATGCGCTCATTGACCCGGCGAACGTGACCGTGGGAGATGCCATCATCGGATTGCCCGCCAACGGCTTGCATACAAATGGATACTCGCTCGCTCGCGCCACACTCGCTCAGGCACGTTGGAGCGATCCAGTCACACCGGGTGGAGCAACGATCGGTGCTGCGCTGCTCGCCGTTCATCCCTGCTATTTGCCCCACGTGCGCGCCATCCAGCAATGCGGAGTCGCAATCAAGGCCATGGCGCATATCACGGGCGGTGGCCTCACCGATAACTTACCGCGAGCGCTCCCCGAACATTTAGCCGCACGCCTCGATGCATCGAGCTGGCAAGTTCCGCCTATTATCGAGCTCATCGTTCGTGAGGTTAGGCTCACAAGCGAAGAATCATATCGCACCTTCAACATGGGAGTTGGCTTTTGCATCGTTGTTTCGCCCGAGGATGCCAAGCGCGCTGTTGCCGCGGCTCGCGAGGCGCTTTCCGAGCATCCCATCGCCGGCGCATTACAATCGGCTGCCATCGTCGGCGAAGTTGAACCGCGGCATCAGTGCGGACCAAGCGTGATCATTGGTGGTCGCTAAGATGAGCGTGGCGCCGCAGCCCTCGGAGCAGCAGTTTGTCCCAACGGCTGTCTTTGTTTCCGGCAGCGGCACAAATCTGCAAGCGCTGATCGACGCTGCCCGCAATGGAACGCTACCACTCGACATCAAACTTGTGGTCTCCAACAAGCCGTCGGCTTTCGCGCTCGAGCGAGCAGAGCGCGCCGGCATCCCTACCGCGGTAATGGAGTTTGACAAACGAACAGAGGACCGAGCGACCTACGCCAAGCGGTTAGCATCTGTTGTGCACGATAGCGGCGCGCAACTCGTGCTCCTGCTCGGCTGGATGCATGTGCTTGCTCCAGAATTCCTCGAAGCGGGCTTTGAAGGCATTTTCAACCTGCACCCGGCGTATCTGCCGGAGGATCCGAGCGCCGATACTGTCACGTTCCCTGACGGCACGCAGACGCGAGTGTTCCGCGGAGCGCATGCGGTCCGCGACGCGCTCGCGGCGAAGGTGCCGTGGACGGGCGCAAGCCTCATTGAGATCACGCACGCCGTCGACCGCGGGCCGCTGCTCGCCCGGAAACACATACAATTGTTTCCCCATGAAGATGAGGCCGCGGCGGTCGAGCGTCTCCACACAATCGAACGCGAGGTCGTGCGCTCTGGGCTCGAACGTTGGCTCGAGCGGCGGAGCCGCACTTGAGCGTTTTTCGAAGAACCAAAGTGATCGCGACCATCGGTCCAGCGAGCAGCAGTCAAGCGATGGTAGACAAGCTCATCGACGCGGGCGTCGACGTTTTCCGTATCAACATGTCGCACACGAGCCATGACGAGTTTCGTGCCAGAATGAACATGGTTCGCGCTGCCGAGAAACGTTGTGGCCGAGCAGTGGGTGTCATTGCGGATTTGCAGGGACCGAAGTTGCGTATCGGTCAGCTCGAGGGACACAAGCCCGTGGTCCTCACGAGCGGCGAACAGTTTGAGATCACGACAGCGGCCATGATGGGCAATGCGCACAAAGTTTCGACGACGTATGCACCGCTGCCCAAGGACGTCAAGGCGGGCGATAGGATCCTCCTCGATGATGGACGGATTGAATTGCGCGTCACAGGCACTACGCAATCGACCGTTTCGACCGTGGTCGTCAACGGCGGCGAGCTCGGCGAGAACAAAGGCATGAATCTGCCGGGCGTTGTTGTTTCGTCGCCATCGCTCACCGACAAAGATCGCGACGACCTCGCGGTCGTCGTTCCGGGAGGCGCAGATTTTGTGGCGCTTTCGTTCGTGCGTAAAGCGCAAGACCTGCTTGACGCGAAAGCCGCGGTCGCCGCGGCCGGGGGCGACATCCCGGTGATCGCCAAAATCGAAAAGCCCGAGGCAATCGACGACCTCGAGAAAATCCTCGACGTGGCGGACGCGGTTATGGTTGCGCGCGGTGACCTCGGCGTCGAGATGGCGCCGGAGCGCGTGCCCACGTTGCAGAAGCAGATCATTAACCGCGCGCGTGTGCATCTCAAACCAGTCATCACCGCAACGCAAATGCTCGAGTCGATGATGCACAGCCCGCGACCGACGCGCGCAGAAGCATCCGACGTCGCTAATGCGATCATCGACGGAACCGATTGCACGATGTTGTCGGGAGAGACGGCTGCGGGCGAGTACCCGGTCGAGGCAGTGAGCACGATGGTCCGCATCGCGCTTGAGGCCGAGCGCAGCTTTCCGCCGACGCTTGAGCGCCGCCGCTCGATGCGAATAGGCTCCGATTCACATGCGATTTCGCAAGCGGCTATCTCGATCACACAATCGATCGACGTTCGGGCGATTGCAGCGTTCACGCGCTCTGGATTCTCCGCTCGCATCGTCAGCAAAGACCGTCCGGCGGTACCGGTCTATGCGTTTGTGCCCAATGAGAAAATCGCGCGCAGGGTTTCGCTGGATTGGGCTGTCCAAGCATGTGTGGTGGATTTCGGCCGGGGAACTGACGACCTTATCGCGGCGGTGGAAGAAAGGCTCCTGAGCATCGGTGCGGTGAGCAAAGGTGACGCGGTGGTGCTGGTCGGAGGAACTCCGCTGGGCGTGAGTGGTCGCACGAATCTCTTGAAAATCATGCGCCCCGGCGAACAATAGAAATGTAGCGGTCGACCTTGTGTCGACCGTTTCACCACGCGAAATTTGGATCGATGCGTAAGTCTTCCGGCCGAACTCGCCCCAAGTCTCCGCGGTAGTATGCTGCGGCCGCGATCATCGCAGCATTATCCGTGCAGTATTCAAGTGGCGGCAACGC
>DASZFB010000297.1:0-7093 GCA_035940275.1 Candidatus Eremiobacteraceae bacterium
CAGGGCATCCGTAACGAGCGCTCCACGCGATTCGACGTTACGATCGCTGACGACGATCGAGCGCCTCGATTCGCGTCGCACAATCGCACCTGCTTCGGCGGGCGCCTCGTCACTGACGACAATTGGATACGACAATCCGTCGACGACGATTCTCACGGCGTGGAGGGTCTCCGGTTGCCTTGGTCCTCGTACCAGCGCGCGATGATGCGTGCGGCCGCCAGCGGCGTCCTGTGATCGACACGGATCGTGAGATCGCAGTCGGCATAAGCCTTGGCCCTCGATTCAAGGAGAGCGGTAACGCGTTCTAGGTTGGGTTGTTCTCCCAAAAGGGGTCGGTGCCGGCGGTGCGCGACCCGACGCCATGCGGCTTGCGGTGACACGGCGAGATGTACGATGACGCCGCCTCGGCGCAGCTGGTTCCTATTGCGAGCGTCGAGCACCGCGCCGCCTCCGACCGCCATGACGTGAGGTCCAGCCCGTGACAGCTCGGCAATCAGCTCAGCCTCGAGTCGCCGGAACCGGGGTTCGCCTTGCCCTGTAAAAATTTTGTCTATCGGACCGTGGCGCCGTTCGATCTCCGCATCAGTATCAATGAAAGCGAGCCCCAGCAGCTTTGCCAGCCGGCGGCCCGTCGTCGTTTTGCCCGCGCCCATAAAGCCGGTCAGCGCCACGTTCATCCCCGTGGTCTTCGGCTGAGCCAGGAACGCTCATCCCCGTCTTAGGACGGCGCACTCTTCCTAAAGTGGTTTGGCGATAGGAATCGACGTCTCCCAACCATTGAAGACGGCGACGATCCGATAGTCGCCTGCCGGCACCTGGTTGGCGTTCAGCGCGTTGAAGTTGAACGTGGCACTGTAGACTTTCGTCTCGCCCGGCTGCAGGACGAGGTTGGTCGGTTTTGTGGATATATTATGGAAGTAACTCGATCGCCAGACCTCAAGTGGAAGCGCGAACAGGCCGTCCACGTAGTTAAAAACTCGTCGAACAATGAACTCGGACTGGTTGCCCGTGGGGAAACGTATCTTCATGGGCAAGGCGGAGTCGTTGGTGACCGCGAGCCGAAGCTCGACCGTGCCAACCTCGGGCAAGGCCTCAACGGGACCCTTCGTATTCGGGTTAATGACCTCGAAATCGTACGTCATGCCCGGTGGTAACGCGGGCTGTTTGTGGTGGATCGCCTTTGCAAGCCAATCCGGCAGCACGGGCTCGCCGACGGTGTAGCGGGTGATTCCGGCCATAGCGAGGAGCAGCAAGGATGCGAGGAGCACCATGGTGAGGCCAAATTGCAATGGAGTCGCTCGCCGGCCGGGTTGGGGTATGCCCATCCTCCTGGCCTTGCGTCTGCTGCTTGACGTCAACGCATAATCATCGCGCGGCGAGAACCACGAGCTCACTGCCGTTCGCCCCACATTTCACAAGACAAAAGCCGGGGCCGATTAGAGGCTCCCGTACTTTACCATCGGATTTTTCGCGACGTTCCTTTAGCCAGGACACTGCACGCCTTGAAGCAACGGACCTTTAGGTCCGTTTACGCCTGATCCGCAGTCCGCGTTGGAAGCCGCTTTACTTTCGGCCGTTCCGCTGCTCCCATGCGAGCCTTCACCGCCTTGATGCGGTCGCCAACATCCTTAAAGGTACAGTCGCTCGCATACAGCTCTTCAAATGAAGACAGCGCAAGAGCCAAGGACTCTGTGGTGTTCTTCGCCTCGTACAACTCCCCGAGATTGAAGAGGGCTTCGTGATATTGCGATTCCGGATAGCCTGGTGTCTCGATTGCCTTCGTGAATCGCTTTGCCGCCGCTGTGTCCAGGCCTTGGCGGCGGAGACACAGGCCGATCGCGTTATGGCAGAGCACGACGTAATCGTGTTCGCGCTGGATTGATTGCAAGATGACGAGCGCCTCGTCGACGCGACCGAGCTCCCGATAACCGATCCCAAGCCGGTATTTGGCGGCGACTTCACCGCTCTCAGCGTCCTTCTCAAGCCGCTCTGCGAATTGCTCGATGAAATCGGCGTTGGCCTCGTCGAAACGCGCAAGGGCGATCAGCAGTTCGACGGCTTCTACGACGTGCCCGCGTGCAGCTTTTACGAGCGCAAGGCGGTATCGCGTTGCAGCGTGATCCGGACGCAGCTCGGACGCCATCTGGAGTAGCTGCTCGGCCTGCTCGTAATCGTGAGACTGATCCATGAGCAGGCATGCGAGGCGGTAGGCGGCACCCGCGTGATGAGGATTTTCGTCGAGGGCGCGACGATACGCCTCCGCCGCTCGTTCGTGTTGTCCTTTGCTCACAAGCAGATCGCCGCGCGCGATGTCGTCCACTGCTTGCTGCACGTCAGTTGCGCGCGCGCTAAGTGCGGAAATCCGCTCGGCAACCATCTCGTCGTCGCCCGCGATCGCGGATGCTTCTTTCAACATTTGAGCGGCATCGGTGCCGCGCGACCAATCAATAAGCTTCTCAGCCGCTTCGAGCAGTTGCTCTGCAGCACCAGAGGTGTCACCTGCTTCGCGCAGGAGGCCGGCGAGCTCGCGCCGGTATGGCACCGGGTCTTCAGACACTTCGGCTAAATGACGGCACACGCGTTCCATGTCAGAGGCTGCATGGTGATCGTGGTAGGCGCGCAGGGCTTGGTCGAGCGCACTGTGTGCTTCGGCGTTGCGGCCAGCACGTTCGAAGGCACGGGCAGCGAGTTCGTATCCGGAACCATCGCTCGGCTGCGCCGCCAGCAACTTTGGTGCAAGTTCGACTGCGTGGGTAACGTCGTCGCCGCCAAGATAACCGACCATCGCCTGGGTATATGCAAGAGCCGACGCATTCGCGTTCCCCAATCGCTCGTGCAGGGCGCCGAGTTCTTCGCGGAAACTCGGGTCCTCAGGAAACCGGGCGACGAGTTCAGCGTAGGTTTCGATTGCTTTTGCGGGATCCGCGGCAGCGGCAAAGTGCGCATCGTCGCGCTGCAAGGCGGCCGCGGTGCTGCGCTCGGCGAACGCGAGGAAAAGATCTCCCGTGCGGGCCTGAACGAGCTGCGCTTTGCTCGGGTCGGCCAGCGCCAGCATCCGGTACGCGTCGCGGGCAGCAGCGACATCCCCAAGGTCCCGGCACAGGTCGCCGCACACGAGTAGATATGGTCCGGGCTTGGCCTCGAGGTTCGCCCGTTTGCGCGCCTCGCGCAGTGCTTGCGGAGCGCGACCCTCATGAATGAGGCCCGCTAGCTCGGTTGCGATATCGATTGTCAGCTCGCCATCCGCCGCCAGCGCTTCGATCGTGCGCAGCGATTCGACGCAGGACTCGGCCGGCACAACTGCAGCGACAGCTTGCGAATCAAACTCTACATCCGCGTGCCGCGCGATCGCTTGGGCCTCTTGCGTGCGCGCCTCAACGGTGGCTTGCGCATCCTCATGCGCTTTGCGTAAGGATTCCAGTTCGCTGCGTAGCTTGGCGATGGCGCCCTCTGCTTGCGCCTTCTTCATTTCAAGCTCGAGAACTGCGCTGCGCTGCTCGCTGACTTTTGCTGATAGCTCTGAGAGAGCCGCGCCCTCCGCAGCGGAGGCCTTCGCTCGCGCGTCGGCGTCGTGAAGCGTCGATTCCAGCATCGCAATTCGAGCAGCCAGAGCCTCGGCATCCGCCTCTCGCTTGTCGCGCAAGGCCTCCGCCTGCTCTGCAGCAGCTTCGGCTTCGGCTTTCCGTTGCTCGGCCGCGGTGCCGAGCGATTTCATTTTTGCGAACGACTCCTCGAGCTCGCGCTTTCGCGCCTCGACCGTCTTCAGCTCATTCTCTTGTTTGGCTCGCTTCTTCTCAGCCTGCTCGGCCGCTGATTCAGCGTCAGACCGACGCTTTTCGGCCGAAGCGGCGAGCGGTTTCACTTTACCGATGGAATCCTCGAGAACGCGCTTCTTGCTCTCCGCCGTTTCGACTGCCGATTGCAGCTCCGCTAGCCGCGCCGCAAGATCCGCCGAGTTCGATTGCGTTGCCCGTGTTTGGTCAACGATGTCCTTGAGATCGGCCGCCGCAGTGTCTGATTTCGCCTTGGCTGCTGCGATGCGCCCTTCGAGCGTCTCGAGTGCAGACTGCGCTGCTGCCGCTTGGGTCTGCGCTTCTTTACGGTGGTCTTCCGCGGCGGCAATGTCCTTACGCAGCTTCTCGGCCTTGCCGTCAAGCTGGGCGACGGAGAGCTCTGCACGCTCTCGTTCCGCATCTTTTTCACGCGCGACGCGCTCAACCTCGGTCTGTGCTTTGTCAAGCTCGGCTTGCGCGCGCTGCCGCCGCGCGGCGATCTCCAGCATTGCTGCTTCATTCGCGGTCTTGGCCTTGGCGAGATTGGCCTGCATCTGACCCGCTTGCGCCTGCGTTTCCTTGAGGCGTGCTTCTTCTTGTGCAACCTCTGCCTTGAGCGCCTTTGCCTTGCGTTCGAGGTCGCTCACAGACGACGAGACTGCGCGCGCAGCCTCACCCCGCTGCGTCTCTGCTTCTGCTACGTCTCGGTGCAGCTGTTGTAATTTCTGGTCCAACTCAGCGGTTGCCGCTACAATGGCATCCCGTGTGGACGCGGCTTCATCGCTTTGAGCCTGCGCGTCTTCAATCTGCTGCAAGAGCGCCTTCAGCTCGCGGTTCGCTTCCTCGCGCTTTTTCTCAACCTCACGCGTAACCTCTGCGAATGCCTTCTGCTCGAGCTCGCTGCGTTTGCCCGCGACCTCGACCTTCGCTTTTTCGCGCTCTTTATGAGTGGCCTCAAGCTCAGCTTTGAGTTTTGCGAGCGCGACCTCGGTGGCTGCATGTTCTTCTTGAAGTCGCGAAAGCTCAGCAGCTGTCGCCGCATTGAGCGCTGCTGTGGCCTGCGTTGCGGCAGCTTGCGCCTTTGCCGTTGCCTGCGTCGCTGCTTGAGTTGCGGCGTGCGGCGCCGCCGCCTTCGTAACAACGGGCTCCGGAGCGGCCGGTTCCTTCACGACGGGTGCGACCTCGGGTGCAGGCTGGGCGCTCGCTACCGGGGCGGGGGCTTCTGGCTCTTCTTCTTCGCCCTTGTCGTCAAGCTCGGCAAGAATGCCGCGCGCGCGCGCGTTTTGGCCATCGAGTGCAAGCACCATGTTGACGATCTGGCGCGTTGTCCCCAGCTGCTGCGCCTCGCGCGTAATCTGCGCGGCTTGCATATAGTAGCCGATCGCTTCTGGGATCATGCCTTTGATCTGATGCAGCTGCCCCATGTGCACGATCGCCTGAATGTGCTCTTTCTCGCGATCGAGCACTTTCTTGAATGCGAGAATAGCTTGATCGTACTGTCCGTTTGCCTGGTAAATGCAGCCAGCCTCGAACAACGCGGGCGTGTGCTTGAGATTCGACTTGCGCAGCACGTCGATAAATTTTGCAAGGCCGTCTTGCGTGCGGCCTTCGACGACATCTGCTTGGCCAAGGTGAAAGATCACGTCGAGGTTGTGGGGGTCGAGGTTATGCGCGCTCGCGAAGGCTTGGCGAGCTCGCGTCATGTCGCCGAGATCGTAGAGGAGTCCTAGCCCGGCGTTAAGGTAACACTGCGCGGCCTCGGCGTTTGCTCCGGCCGTGCCCAGCATCTTGGCTGCTTCGAGACGCAGCTCGGCCGGGCAGTCGGGTAAGTTCGCAATTTCCTTGAGCAAAGCGAGCGCAGCCGACGGGTTGTTGCGAATAAGGTTTTGGCGCGCCTGAGCAAGCGTGGCGCTGACCCGCTGGGCCGCGTTGTCCGGTTTGCCTTCGTTGCTCGGTTGCGCCGTCGCCATGATTTTTTCTTACACGCCTCTATCGATGCTCTTCGCGTGGACGAAATATCGTTGCGGCGCCGCGCTGCGACGATTCATAATGTTCGACGACCTCGGCGATGCTGTCACCGCCATATTTTTCCGAGAAGGGAGCGGCCAGTGCAAGGCACATCATGGCTTCGCCGATGACTGACGCAGCCGGTACCGAGCACACGTCGCTGCGGACAACCGTCGCCTTTGCGCCGGTGCCGGACGCCATGTCGACCGAGTCAAGGGGTTTCATCAGGGTCGCGATGGGCTTGAGGCGCACCCGAACGATAACGTCCTCACCGTTGGACATTCCGCCTTCAATGCCGCCCGCACGATTTGTCGGACGCGCAATGCCGCCGTCACGCATTTCAAACGTGTCGTGCGATCGCGTGCCCACGTAGCCAGCCGTACTGATACCTTCCCCCACTTCGACCGCCTTTGCAGTCTGAATACTCATAAGTGCCGCTGCAACGATCGCATCAAGGCGATCCCATGGCTGTCTGTTGCTTCCGATCCCGACGGGCATTCCAGATACTCGAACTTCGAAAGCGCCGCCGAGCGTATCACCCGCAGCTTTCGCCTCATCGATGCGGCGGATCATCCGCTGTTCCGCCTCCGGATCCGCACATCGCACCGGTGAACCGGCGATATATTGAATATCGGGTAGCTGCTCGATGGTGCGCGCGGAGACGTCGCCGATTTGTATGACGTGCGAACGCACTGTGATGCCAAACACAGCCAGGTATTGGCGAGCGAGTTCGCCCAACGCGACGCGCATCGCCGTCTCGCGGGCGCTGGCGCGCTCCAGCACGTTTCGCAGATCCGTATGCCGGTATTTGAGGCCGCCCGCGTAATCGGCATGGCCCGGACGGGGCCGGGTGATCGGCTCGCCGGAACCGGTGAGCGGGTCCATGAGAGCACGGACGTTTTCGAAGTCGCGGTTGCGAATGAGCAGTGCAACTGGCGACCCGAGCGTTCGAGCGCCACGAAGGCCCGCGAGAAACTCGACCTTGTCCTGTTCGATCTTCATCCGCCCGCCGCGCCCGTGTCCTCCTTGACGCGCCTCGAGCGCGGCGTCGATCGCAGCCACGTCTATTGCCAGACCTGCCGGCAGGCCGTCCATTATCCCGATGAGCGCGGGTCCGTGCGACTCACCGGCAGTCATATATCTAATCATGCGTGTTTCCCTTAGTATGTTTGACGCAACGAACCTTTGAAGCAACGAACCTTTTGAAGTAACGGACCTTTAGGTCCGTTCTCGACGTTGTCTCGCGACTGCTGATGGTCTTGGAAAGCGGGGCCTGTGAGCATCGCGCTGTGAAGCGGAGCGATGCGAGGTAG
>DASZFB010000298.1:0-6121 GCA_035940275.1 Candidatus Eremiobacteraceae bacterium
GACGTGCTGCGAGCCCTACCGCCAAGCGTTTGCGTGAATCGACACCGGGAGGGACATAAATTTAGCTCATGAATATCGGACCGATGAAGCATGCGTATTGCGGTCTTGTACTAGCTGCATTGGTGATTGCGCTTGCGGCGCAAGCGATTGCAGAACCTGTCAATCCGGCGGATCCGGGGGTAAAAAAACCATCGGCGCTCGATGCAAAGCGGCCGCTCAATGCGGAGATGCGCACGAGCGTCAGCGACGGCTTCACGTTGACCGCGGTTGGAGATCTCATTATTTCGCGGCCGCTTTCGCAGTATGCAGCTCGTGAGCCCGGATTCAAGTCCGTGCTCGACATCTTCGCTCAAGGCGACGCGCTCTACGGGAATATGGAGACATCCATCCTGGACCTGCGATACTTCAAGGGCTACCCATACTCTTATGCAGGCGATTGGACGCTCAGTGCTCTGCCGTCGGTGGCGAAAGATTTGCGCAAGATGGGGTTCGATTTCGTGTCGCGCGCGAACAACCACGCTGAGGACTGGGGCATTGAGGGCTTGCGCGAGACCAGCCGATGGCTCGACGATGCCGGCATCGTCTGGGCCGGCGTCGGGGAAGACCGAGGACACGCGCGTGCGCCTGCATTCTATGAGAGCGCGAAAGGGCGAATTGGAATCGTATCGTTCGCGTCCACATACCTTCCCACCGCGGCAGCTCTCCCACCCCAGGGTGCAGCACCGGGCCGGCCGGGCGTGAGTGCGCTGACGGTGACCCAATACATCGCTGTGCCGCGCACCACGATGCAAGCCCTCGCGGATGCGTCGTGTCATTTGACCGGCAGCAAAAACTGCAACAAGATTCCAAGCTCGCTCACCATTTTCACCCAAAATTTCAAGCTCTCCAATTCGTTCCACTACGAGTTCACGATGGATCCTGAAGACCAGGCCGAGATCTATCAGAGCATTCGCGAAGGAAAACAAAACGCCGATTTCCTCGTTGCCACAATCCATTCGCATGACTGCTCGCTGGATTGCGACGATCCGGACAAACCCCAGCTTGCGGCAGCATACCTCCGCACCCTCGCACACAAAGCTATCGATTCCGGAGCAGACGAATTTATTACGACCGGCATCCATAATCTTGGGCCGATCGAGATATACAGGGGGCGCCCGATTTTCTACGGTATCTCGAATTTTTTCTGGAGTGACATCCAGCTGCCGCTTTCACACGACCTCTATCAACAAAATCGGGCGGCAATCAACGACGCGTACATTCACCCAGAGCGCGCGACCAACTGGGATCTCTCGGCTCCGCTCAACGCACAAGGGGGCTTCGCTGAGCCCTACGTGTTCCAGACGATTATCACCCAGACCACCTTCGAGCATGGCCAGCTCTCCAAACTCAAGCTGTATGCAATCGATCTCGGTTACGGTAAAAAGCTTAGCGAAAGCGGCATTCCGCAGCTCGCGGATGCGGCGCAGGCGCAGGCAATATTCAAACGCATCACCGATGCGACGGCACAATATGGCCTGCCACCGCTGAAGATGACTGTCACAGGTAGCATGGCGACGATCGTGCCGTGACCTAGGTGACAGTCCTCACAAGCGCGCGTTGAAGAGGTAGGTTGCGAGGCAACGCTCCGATATCAGAATCCAAGAGGGAGCGAACGCCATGCTTCAGGGAACAACCGATCAGAAGATCAAGCGCGTGTCCATCTGGTTTTACATCATTGCGGCCTTTCAGTTTTTTGCCGCTTACAGCTTGTGGAGCAAGAGTTCGGCTGCTGCCATCCTTCCACAGGTTGCGCAGATCGCGATGGTGCTGGCGACAGTGGACCTCGCCATCGGCCTGCTATTCGTCGTGCTCGGATATTTCGCCGCGAAGAAGGAGCCCTGGGCTTTCGTTGCCGGACTGATTCTTTATGCGCTGCGCGCGGGCGTCGAGTTCTTCACGTTTTTTAGTCCAATCGCGCTGCTCATCCGAGGTTTCCTGCTCTTCAGGATGTATCAAGGTCTGCAAGCATGCCTCGATGCAAAGCAAGCGCAGTTGCTCACACGAGCGCAGAGCATGCCGCGACGTTTGGAGATGCCGCACACCCCGGTGTCGACGGCTCCACCGGCTGCCGCCTGGCAGCCCGTGCGTCAGATGCAATCTTCCGAGAAACAGACGCTTTAGTAGGGTCCGCGCTCAGAGCTGTTCGGCCGCGATTGGTCTTGCAAATAACGGCGAGCCTGAACCGAAGCTGCTATTTTCCAAACGGCCGGCAATAATCCGATCGCTCAGCAGAGTCGTGAAAACCTGTAGGGCGCGCTCGCGCTCGCGATAAAACTGACGGCGCGAAATCCCCAAATCGGCAGCGACTGTTTCGCGCGGCTCCCCCTTGATCTCATAGCGGAGCAGGATGGCGCTATGACGGCTTCGTTGCGTCGACCCGCGCATCGTGCGAGGCTCGCTCTCGATTGCCTCGAGGCACTCCGTCGCCATGATGCGCACGAATGCAATGTCCTCAGCGTGCAGTGCCATGTCGGGATCTCTAGCGCGCATCTCTTGGCTGATGAGGCGCGCGACCGGACAGCGCCGCAACGCCAAAGGAACGTACAGGTGGCGGAGAAAGTGCGCGACAGCGTTGGGGGTGAGCATGCGAAACCTCGCGTCGATAGTAGCGCCCCCGGGCCATCGAAGCAATCAAGAATCGCTCAATAATCTTTCAGCGACTCAGAATGTTTTCAGCTTTCCCCTACGTTCCAGCGCGCGGAATGAGGGGTACAGCGCCATGAGTGTGCCACTAGCGCGCCTCGGCGCTGCCTCTTTAAAACTAAATGACGCCGAAATGCCATATTTATGCCATCCAAGGCAAGTACAACGCGTTCTTTGAAATACTGAGAATGGGCGCACTGGGACAAGCTATCGAAGAATTGACCGAATTCGGACGATATCGATTCGACCCATACTCTGCCACGCTGCACAGAAACGGCCGCTCGATAGAGCTCAATCAGAAGTGTTCGGCTGCTCTCGCGTACCTCATCGATCATGCCGGCTCGATCGTAAGCAAGGATGAATTGCTCGAGGCGGTGTGGCCGGAGGGTTCGGTAGAGCCAAACAACGTTCCGCAAACGATCTACGTGCTGCGGCGGACGTTCAAGATCGCCGGCGATGACGAAGACATCATTGAAACTGTGCCGGGGCGCGGGTATCGATTTGTTCCAGACGTGCATCGCACATTAAACGCAGGGGCGCACAAATTTGCGCATTCAGTCGTGTTGCGAAGAATCGGATTTGCTGCGATCGCAACCCTCGTCGTGTGCATTGCAATCTTTATGGTGCTTCGAAACGAGAAACCACCGGCGCGGCAAGTGAGCGAGGATGCTCGCGTGGCTTACGAGCAGGGCCGTTTCTATTGGAGTCGCAGATCGTTGCCCAATCTCAAAATCGCGCTGAAGCGTTTTGAGGCTGGGGTGGCTTTGGATCCGAATTTTGCTCAGGCATTTTCGGGATTGTCTGACACCTACTCGATGATGATGGTCGCGTCGAGCTCCAACAGCGATTCGCTGCGCTATGAATTACTCGCAAAGGATGCGGCCGCACGCAGCGTGGCCCTCGACGATACATGCGGTGAGTGTCATGCGTCTCTCGCATTTGTCAATGAGAACCGAGGCAAGCCCCAGTTCGTCGGAGAGGAATTTCGCAGGGCGATCCAGCTCGATCCTAATTATGCGACAGCACATGAATGGTACGCGTGGTATCTGTTCTTTTGGAACGATAGAAAACAGGCTCTTGCCGAGATGAATCGTGCCGTAGAATTGGATCCGACATCGCCGATCATTAAAAACGCGCTCGGCTGGCAATTGTTCTACGAGCGTCAGTTTGACAACGCACTTGTCGCCTTTATCGATACCTCGACCCTTGACCCAAACTTTGACTCCGCATATTTCGGGATCGCGCTCGCCCAAGAACAGATCGGGCACACAGGCGAGGCGCTCAAGGCTATCAACCGCGCCGTGGCGCTCAATCCGGATCCGGAGTACGCAGCCGAACGCGGGCGCCTCTGCGCGGTAACGCACAGGCGCCGAGAGGCAGATATGACTTTGGCCCGACTGCTCAAGCAGCAGCCCAAGCCGTATTATTACCTCGCGTTGATGTACGACGCGCTCAATCAACGCCAGCTTGCGCAGCGCTATTTCGTGCTGGCCAAGAAGCGTAATGACTACGCAACGTGGCTTATGCCCTACGATCCACGCGCCGACGATTTGCGTACGTCAGTAAACTAGGTCTCGAGCCCAAACCGGTCCGTTGCGTTGACAAGGGCTGCAAAAAGCCTTAGGATTCACGCACAAGATCGGAGGTCGAACATGCGGGTCACCATGGTTAAGGAAACGCTGCCAGATCCACCGGCAGCTCCCGCTCCCGGCACTGAGCTCGCGCGCGACATCGTGCAACGCGTCCTCGCCGGAATCCGGCATCCAGTTGCGGTCGCGCTCAAAGACGGTACCGTGTTGCGCGAGTCCGATGGACCGCTCGAGGCGACGATCATCCTGCGTGAGCCCGCCACCCTACGCCTGCTCCTCACTCGCGGCTCCGATCTTGCAGCCAGCGAGGCGTTTATCCGCGGTGATATTGAGGTCGAGGGCAGCATCGAGCAGGTGCTCTTTGCAATGGATGCAGCGGCCGTCGCGCATAACGCCGCGGAATGGGCGGCCATCGCTTTGCGGATTGCGAAGTTGCCTCGCGTGTCTGCAGGCGCCGTCTCGCGAGAACCGGCGAAACTTCGTGGACGCCGCCATTCGCCAGAACGTGATCGCAGCGCCATTGCATATCATTACGATCTCTCCAACGACTTTTTTGGATTGTTTCTCGACGAGAGTCTGGGTTATTCGTCTGCGTATTTTCGCAGCGAAACAGATACCGTAGATGAGGCTCAGGCGCACAAATACGATTTGGTGTGCCGTAAGCTGCGGCTGAGCGAAGGCGAGCGCTTGCTCGACATGGGTTGCGGCTGGGGAGGTCTCCTCCGATTTGCGGCCCGCGAATATGGAGCTCGGGTCACGGGCGTCACGACAAGTCAACGCCAAGAGCAATATAACCTCGCTCGAATTGAGCGCGAAGGCCTAAGCGCGCGTTGCAAGATTGCGGTGCTCGATTACCGCAATCTCGGCGAGCTCGGCCAATTTGACAAAGCAGCTAGCTTGGAAATGGCCGAGCACGTCGGCGACGAGATGATGCCAGTCTTTTTTGCATCCGTGTTCGACCGGCTCGTCCCCGGAGCGCTGTTCCTCAACCAAAATATTATTGCGTACGAATCGACTCCGAGCCGAATACGCGTATTGGCACAACAGTTCTTACCACAGCGATCGGCGTTCACGGAAAAGTATGTCTTTCCGGACGGAAAAATTCCCCGACTACCTTTGATAGCGCAAGCGGCGCAAGACGCCGGCTTCGAAGTGCGAGACGTTGAGAATTTGCGCGAGCATTACGTGCTCACATTACAGCACTGGATCAAGCAACTCGAGGCAAATGAAACAGAAGCTCGGTCGATGGTGGGTGATGCGACGTACAACACCTTCCGACTCTGGGTCGGAGGTTCGCTGTACAGCTTTGCGAGTGGACGGCTTGGTGTTGTCCAAACACTCTTCGCCAAATGGATGGATCGTGCGCGCGCACTCGTGCCACCGACGCGCGTCGACATTTACAACTAAGGAGAGCGGCCGCCTAAGTCGTTAGGCGGCCGCTGCGGGTCTCGCAACGTCGTGTTGTCGTAGCGCTTAGATCTTCGCCGATACCGAGAACACCCAATCGCGATACGGCAAGATGCCGGATGGCGAATATGCGTAGTAGTTAGTTCCGTAGTACTTGGTCCCTTGGCTCGCGGGACCGGCGAGGCCTAACGGGAGCGCGCTATAGTTCCCATTGTCTGCGTACGAGATGTTTTGCTGGCTGGTGGGCATCTCCCAAGGATACCCATGGTTGTGGACTCCCGCCAACAGATTGGTTGCGAGGACAGAGGCTTTCAGGTTGTGGCCGATGTCATGGGATGCGCCCAAGTTCAAAGTCCACCACGATGGGCCATGCAACGAACCGACTGAGTCAAACGTGCCCGTATACGGATCCGGACCGTTGCCGCCGTAGTATGTTTTTCCAC
>DASZFB010000299.1:0-3463 GCA_035940275.1 Candidatus Eremiobacteraceae bacterium
CGGGATCGCCGGGTTCGTCGTCGTACGTTCATCAAGGCATGCCCTTCGCCCCGGCGATGCATCACGCCGGCCTGCAGCGATCGGTTCAACCGACGTACTCGACGTTAGGTTCCTTAGTTTTCGAAGGCGACCAGTCCGAAGCCCAGGTCAACGTTTATAAGACGGGCAAGTTGCCGACCAATCCCGCACCGATTGCGTCGATCAAGGTCTCCGCGGGATGTCCATACGGCCTGGCTGCGGACAAGACCGGCACGATCTACGTTGCGGACAACTGCGGCGGAAACGACGTCGAGCTGTATCCCAAAGGCTCTACGACGATGAAGAGCAAGATCACGACCGGAATCAGCAATCCGTTGGGTCTCACCATTGACGCGAGTCAAAACTTGTACGTCAGCAACTATCCCGCGTCAATCACCGTGTATCATCTTGGCGGCACGTCGCCGTTCGAGACGATTACCGGAGGCGGCATGGCCGATCCGTTCGGGGTTGCGCTGGACAGCAGCGGCAATCTTTACATCGCCGACTTCGGTGCGCACGCGGTGTTCGAGGTGAAGGCCGGCACGACGACCGTCACCAACCTCAATCTTACGGGCCTCACCGAGCCGCTCGGCGTTGCGGTCGACAAGTTGCACAACTATCTGTGGGTGACCGACGGTTCGGGCAACGCGATCGACGTCTACAAGCTCGGCCAGACTTCACCTTTCCAAGTCATCGCCGGTAGCGGCTTCCCGTATGCAATCAGCCTAGAGAATATCGGCAAGCCCAAGGACGAGGTCGTTTCCTCGGACATCAACCACGCAGAATTCTTCGCATATAAACCCGGTACGTACACCCCCTACGCGACGGAGACGAACGGAATCAAGTTGCCGACGGGCCTGCTCATCACGCATCCCTAATCGCGCAAATCCTTCGCGCGTCTTCCACGAGCGGGCCCGTTTCGACGGGCCCGCTTTTTGTTGCGGTAGGGCGTGCGCCCGAGCACAGGGTGGCACGATGGCTGCGCCGTTTCCGGGCCGGAGCCGTAGGGCCGCCGCAAAGAGTAACCGAAGCTAACTCGATGGACCCTAGAGAAGCTTTGTATCAGGACGAGTGGTTCCGCTCGCGCATACAAACAATAGAGAAGGCGCTGTTGGCGTTGCTAGATGACGACCAGAGTGAAGAAGCGCAGTCGAGGTGAGCCGAAGTTATTCGCGAGCTTCGTCTTTCTCTTGGGTTAGACCGAGAAGCGACGACTAGCTAGAGCCTGCTATTTTCTGGGTGTCCGAACTGCGCGGGCGACGGAAACCCGCGCCGCCAGAGCGACCACTTCTCAGCAAATAAAAAGGCCCGCATGGGCCTATTTGATGAGCCTTTTCAAACTCGGGCGGCACATGGATTGAACGTGTGACCTGTTCCGTGTCGGAAGCGCTGTTGATGTGGCGCTGCGTAACGTCGGGCGCGCACAGTGTGCATTTTACGCATAGTGTACGGTGCCGTTGCTAACGGGTTGCCACCGCCGAGTGACAACGCGGCAACTCGCTATCCGGCTTTGACTTTTCGGACTGAACTGGGTTGCTTATGACACGGCTAGCGAGCGGACCGATGAAAGTCGCAGCGCCCGCTGGACTAGGGACGGGTCAAGCCCAAGCTGCCCGGTTGGGCGGGGAATCCACAATTACTCGTGGCTCCCAACTAAGACCTGAGCCCAAACCGTTTTCGACGGTGGCGCATACATTGAATGAAAGGAGTAATTGTGATGAAGGTGCGTCAAGCGCCGCCGGTACCGCGCTCACTGGTGATCCTCAAGGGTCAAGCGGTTGCAACATACGATGCCGTGGCGTTTCTGGATACTCGCGCTCAGGATCTTGGGGGCCGGGTAGCCGATCCAGCCACGCTCGGCGTCGTCCATAAAAGAGAGGATCAGCGTCTCGAAATCGCCGTTGCGATCGCAGTTATTCTCGCAAGCCTCAGCTTCGTAGTCCTCCTTTCACTGAAACTAACATAGCCATGAAGTCCTTAAATCGGTTGTATATCGCCGCGGCTGCTGCTGTACTGATTTGCTGGCACGGCGCACCCGCTAGGGCTGACTCTGCCGAGCAGGGGACACTGGTGCGAATGGTCGACGGTAGAGTGCAACTGGGTGCTACACAATCGTCGCGCGACGATAGTCTAGCGGAGGAGGTGGCTGCAATGATGGCGGCATTACGACCGCGTGGCACCGATCGAGTGTTTCGACGCAGCTATGAGAACGCACAGTTTCCGCTACTTGCTCCGATTCCCGCACTCGCTCCGCTGACGACAGGGACACCCCAGGGATGCGTGGTTCGCTTCACCCAACCCGACGGCTCAGAATCATGGGCCTCGTTGTGCTGACCGAGGATGGGTAGCAACACCGTTGGATCGAGAGCCACGAAAGCACGGACGCGACGTTCGCGTACGCCTCCTGTAAACGCAAGCGAGAAGGCTTGGAACAACAAAGATCTTATTGAACTCGCTTTGACGCTGCTGGCTGTGATCGCCGGCTCGCTCGCAGCCATCGGTGCGTTTTTAGGGGCATCATACGACAAGGAACGCGTCGAAATCGTGCGCAAGCCGGCGCTATTCCTTTCTTGCGAGCCGGAGTTTCGGTTACTTGATATCGCTCAAGGCACCAAACCGGCGGCACACGCGGTGCTTCTGACCGGCGACGGCGCGCGTTGGATCCATCTGACCAGCGATGATCACGGCGACACGCCGCAGCCGTTCGCAAGTTGCTCACTCACGAATTACGGACAGCTGCCTTTATTCAACATGCGCATGCGGTTAACGTTGCAAAGTATTGACCACCGTGGCGCCACCACTACTGCCAGGACTTTCCTCGACGTCCCCGGGCTGTCGTCGTCTGCGACATACTCCTTCGCATTAATTAACGGAACGAGCGGCACGATGGCTTTTGCATTCGAGCCGACGCTCACGGTCATGCGTGTCGATACCGGGATGCAGGGGCCGGCACCACTATTTTTGAGCTCAGAACTGATCGATCTCGAGCACCGCATTGCCAAACAAGACCTGCAAAGCACTTTGCACGCAAAACGCGGCGAATCGACGGATGCGCCGATCGTTCACATCAAGGACTTTCTCTACGGACCCAAGGTGCTCCGCGCTCGCACCAACGAGGCGATCACCGTCGTGAATGACGATGCCGAACCTCATACAGTCACCGGGATTAAAAGCGCGTTTGACTCCGGTCCCATTGACTCCGGTGCGACGTGGATACATCGTTTTACGCGCCCCGGCACGTACTTGTATTTTTGCAGTTTCCATCCGTATATGCGTGGCCGGATCCTGGTGTCCAGCGCCGCCAAATAGGCGCGGCAGCGGGTCTCGAGCGACCTGAACGAAGCAAGCAAGCAACGTCTGGCTCTTGGAGCTGCGCTCTTCGCATCCGTCGGCGGAAGCTCGTCGAGCGCGTGAAGATCCTCGATCCGTTGTATGGACGCCGATA
>DASZFB010000300.1:0-3102 GCA_035940275.1 Candidatus Eremiobacteraceae bacterium
GTAGATGTCTACACCGATGACCAAGGGGGATATGGCATCACCTACTCGCCAGGGTGGAGCGGCACCACGATGATCTGGAAAGATCCCCTGTTCACGCCCGGTCCCAACATCGTTGCGAATTCGCCGCTCACGGTGACGAAGGTCAGCGACACAAAGCAAACGTCACACAGCTCGTTCAAGGAAAAATCCGGTCGCACGGTCACCGTAGACACGGTCTGCACGAAAACGTCCTAAAGGAAAAGAAACACCGCGCCGACGAGCGCCACCACCGTTCCGCTGATCACTTCGCCATAACGCTCCAGCGGCCCGATGCGTAGGCGCTCGAGGCCCGCCGCGGACAACACGCACGTCACGACGTACGTGCCGATCGTGGTCGCGGCGAACACGATTGCGAGCGCCAACTCCGCAGAGACCCCGTATTTCGCGGCAGCGAAGAACGTGGGCAGCGCTTCGACGCTGGGCGACGACCCGACGACGAGCATGATCGAGGTACGCGTCGCGATCTTCTTGGCCTCGGCCGCAACCTCTGACTCGAGCTCCGCCTCGGGCTCGCGCGCTTCGCGCAGCGCGCTGATCGCGATCCACAACCCGAATGCGATCAAGGCGACGCCCGATGCGATGTTGACGTAGTGACCGTAGCGCGCGGCGACCGCGATGCCGACGAACCACGCGATCGCGCCGATAAGCAGCGTCGAGAGCGTGTGCCCCAAGCCCGCGCCGGCTGCCGTCCACGCGGTTTGGCGGCGCGTCCATCTCTGCTGACGCGCGAGCACGGCGATCGGCGCCCAGTGGTCGGGCGCCAACGTGTGCAAGATGCCGATGAGCGCGACCGCCACGAGCAGCAGCGCCATGGTTATGCGGTGAGCGCGTGTGGCGAACGCGCCTCGTACTTGACCATATCGTGGCCGCGGTGCTTCGCATGGCCGACCGGCTTCATGTCGAGCTTCTCCAAAATCCTGATCGAGGCCGCGTTGTTAGGCCGGCTCAACGCGACGACGCGATCGAGCCGCAGTTCGTCGAACGCGTATGTCTTGACCGCTGCCGCGGCTTCGAACGCATAGCCGCGCCCCCAGTAGGGCCGGCGCAGCATGTAGCCGAGCTCGATCTCGCCGTTCTCGCGCAGCTTGGTCAACCCGCTTTCGCCCATGATGGCGCCGTTTTCGCGCGCCACGACGGCCCAATCTCCGTAACCTGCTGCGTAGTGCTCGATCGTGTCGCGCAGCGCGTCGTCGGCTTGGGCGTTCGTGAGCGATACGCCATCGTGCAGATGGATCATCGTGTCCGGATCCGCCACCATCGCGCGGAAGTCTTCGCGGTCAGCGTAGGTCCAGCACCGCAATGCGAGCCGCGGCGTCACGATGACCGGTTCGGGAAAGGCAACCGTGTACAACCACCACGCCTTGCGTTTAGTTCGATCCGACGGATTGCGCTCGAAGTAGAGCACCATGCGCAGCTGATCCGCCGTCTCGATCTCGTAATAATGACGCCGTACGTAGACGTCGCCGCGATCCGTTCCCATGTCGCGTCGCGTCAACAGCAAGCGTGCGGTTTCGAAGCGCTCGCCGCGCCAGACGAAAACCTTCGGCACGCCGGGCTCACCACGGGACATGGCGCCCACGTCTGACGAGCCTGGCTCGGGCGTGATTCGCTCGCTGACAAATGCGGGCTTGCGCTTTAGGGGCATATGCGTGCGCTAGGGTTCTGTTCGTTGCATGCACCCTCACGCAGCCGAAGCCGCGTGAACCGGGTCCGCCCCGGCGCTAGTGTACTTCGTGGATCTTTGAGGTCCGGCAACCCGGCGCCCCTCCCCACAGGCCGCTAACTCGGCCCTCTTGAGAATCACCTTGGCGGCGTTGACGTCTGCGTCCAGCTGCAAACCGCAATTGGTACAGATGAACTCCGCTTGAGAGATACGCGATGCGGCGTCGACTAAGCCGCAACCTGCACAGGTCTGACTCGTGCAACGAGGATCGACCTCGAAGACCGTACGCCCAGCTTCTTCCGCTTTGGCGTGCAGCAGCGAGGCAAACAGAGTCCAACCTGCGTCGGCGATCGCGAAGTTCAAGCGCGCCTTAGCACGTACGTTATGGCCCGGCTGCTGGGCGGTCCCTTTGGCCGAGCGCATCATATTGCGTACCTTGAGCGCTTCGATAGCTATGAAATCGTAGCTGTTGATGATGGTTCGTGAAAGCTTGTGTAAGAAGTCTCGTCTGGCCCAGCGCAGTCGGTCGTGGGCTCGAGCCAGCATCTTTACGACCTTGCGCCTGTTTGCTCCACCTCGCCGCCGTCGCGCCACGACTCTAGCTAAGCGCGCCACGTGAGCTTGGTTACGATTTGCCAGGCGTGGGTGGCTCAACCGATCCCCATCGCTGGTGGCTGCAAACGTGAAAATGCCACGATCCAAGCCCACTTTCCGCCCGGTTGGCGTTCTGGGGTTGGTCTCTTGCGAGCATTCAAAGAGGGCGTACCATCCTCGTGCGTTACGCACGATCATGGCGCGCCCGAAGGCACCTATATTGCGACCCCTACGTAGTCGCACGAGGCCTACGCTTGGGACGCGCACTTTTCGCTGGGCTGGGCTAAGCGTGAGGGCCCGGTTGCCGTGCGGGAACTCGAGGCAGTTGTATCGCTTGTGATTGCGAAAACGTGGAAACCCCGGCTTCTCTCCCTCGCGTATTCTTCGAAAGAATGCCGCGAAGGCGAGATCGACCTTGTGCAGCGCTGCGTCAACCAGTTCGCGATAGATCGAAGCGATGCGCGGGTCACTTTGACGTAACTCGGTCAGCTGTGCATACTGTTGACGATGCGTGACCGAGAGTCGGCGGGTGCGCCATGCGTCGCGCCTCTGCTCGAGCGCAGCATTATAGAGTTGGCGGCAGATGTCGAGCGCCTTCCCCAAGGCGGCCTCCTGAGTGGGCTTGGGGTAAAGCTTTACCCGCGCCATCCGCTTGAGGGGCGTCCCCGTAGGTGCATGCTCCATCGACATTGTGCCCGTTCGCTGCATACGCGCCTAGGGCGACTGCAGCCGCCCTTGATCGGCACTATCACGCGAAAGACCTCGGGCGTCAAGGGCGCGGGCGGATCGCGCCCGTCTGACTCATA
>DASZFB010000301.1:0-3168 GCA_035940275.1 Candidatus Eremiobacteraceae bacterium
GAACGCTGTGACAAGCCTGTAGGAATTCATGAAACAAACACCCCTCTTGAACCGAAAGCGCCCTTAGCCGTCCATATACCCACGGTTCACATCTCTGTCCTCGAATATGAAAGAAGTGAGTCAAAATGGCCCAACAAGCAAACGGTGGATTGTTGATTGGCGCGTCGAACCGAACGCACATGGGCATTCACGGCGAGCAAGGCGGGCGCCACAGGGTCGAGCCGTATCTTGTCGTCCTCCTGGTGATCTCGATTGCCACGGCAGGGTGTAATGGCGGGTCGGCACTTCCTGGAGTGCCCCCGCCAATGTCTTTGCCGAGCCCCAATACACAGAACGTCACTCGCATCAGCTCTGATCCGTTCACGAACTCATCCAGTCAGCATGCAACCCAAGTTGAGCCAGACGCATTCGCGTTTGGGACTACGATCGTCGCCGCGTTCCAGAGCGGCCGCTTCTTCAGTGCCGGATCTTCTGACATTACGTTCGCCACTTCGCATGACGCGGGTGCGTCATGGACGACCGGCGCGCTGCCGGGCACGACGAACATCGTGCAAGTGGGGAGTCCGTTCGATAGCATCAGCGACCCAGCAGTTGCGTATGATGCCGCGCACGGAGAATGGCTGATCTCGTCATTACCGATCATTTTTAGCTCTGCGCCCGCTCCCGCCGTGCTCGTCAGCCGTTCGAGCGATGGGATCGCATGGGGACCGCCGGTTTCTGTTGCGCCGAACCAGATAGCGAGCGACAAAGATTGGATCACGTGCGATAACACCCCGAGCAGCCTCTACTTTGGTCACTGTTATGTGGAGTGGGATGACCCGAGCGCTAGTGGACTCATTCACATGAGCACGTCCATGGACGGCGGCCTCACCTGGGGCCCAAGACGAACTACTGCTAACAATGCAACGGGAATCGGCGGTCAGCCTGTGGTCCAGCCCAACGGCACGGTGATCGTGCCGATAGCAGATTACAACGAGCAGAATTTGCTTGCGTTCGATTCGCATGACGGCGGAGCGAGTTGGACGGCAAGCGTCGTCGCTGCCCCAATCTTCGACCACTTCGACGCGGCGGGTATTCGCAGCGGTCCGTTGCCGTCGGCAACGATCGATGCTGCCGGCAAAGTATATCTCGTGTGGCAAGATTGCCGTTTCCGTGCGGGTTGTGCTTCAAACGACATCGTTATGAGCACGTCGCTCGACGGCACAAGCTGGACCCCTGTGGCGCGGGTGCCTATCGATGCGGCTTCAAGCCCCGTCGATCATTTCTTACCAGGTGTCGGCGTAGCGCCGGGCACTTCAGGACCTGGCGCCCATCTCGGCATAACGTACTACTATTATCCGAATACGGTGTGCAGCACACCGAGCACGGCGCCATGCGTGCTCGATGTAGGATTCACGTCTTCTCCAGATGGCGGCGCGTCCTGGACTGCGCCTGTCGCCCTCGCGACCGGCATGAGCGTGAATTGGCTCGCGCGGACGTCGATCGGCTTAATGGTTGGCGACTACTCGACGACCGTCTATGTCGGTACGCAGGCTCATTCTGTCTTTGCAGTAGCCCACGCACTCTCAGGTTCGTTTGATGAAGCAATGTACGCGCCGAGGGCGGGCGTTATTGCGATGAACGCCGCGACTCGTCGCAGCTCGCCTTTCGAGCGTCCGATTCCAGGCGCCCACTCCGACCACCAGCCGCGCAGGCTCCCGCCCATCCGCTGAGGAGACAGCGATCCACGCTTGGCTAGTGCGTTACGATTGTTGGGCCGCTGCTGAACGGGGCTGAAACGGAGGGGCCGCCACTAAAAGGACTGTCGCCACTTCCAAAACTGCTGTACGGACCCGAGCTGTATGGGCTGGTAAATGGAATCGTGGCCGACTGAGGACTTGTGAAGGGATTCGAAAACGGCAGGCTCGTGAAAACTTGACCCGCGGACGGCAACGAGCTGTACGGCCCCGCACTTTGTTGCATTCCGCTGTTGAAGTTTGAAAAAGAGAAACTGTCATTTTGGAAACTGGTAAAAGTGAAGGGATCGTTCTGGAAACGCGGCACATAGAAGTGGTCGTCCGCGTATCCTGAGTTCTGGTAATGAGCGGTACCCGCGTAGGCGTAAACGCCCCCGAAGCCCATCATCGTTCTCTTTCGATAAGCCTGAACGTAGAGCGCATGCTGGATCGTGGTCGCATCGAGCACGATCTTGACTGCGCGCGGGTCGGTCACGCAACTGAGTGACGGAGTGTGTTGCCCGTTCCAGGTGATGACGATCGCCGCATTCACTTCAACCGACGTGGAGGTCGCGTCCGGTTTGGTTGACGCACAATCGCCGATAGGAAGTTTATCCAGCGGGCCCGCACTCGCAAGGTCGGCAAATAACTTCTGTACGACGTCAGGCTGCAGTTCGCTCGTGGCTCGGCCGGCTCCGTCAACGGCAGCGGCGCCGCCGCTCGGTTCAACGACGATGCGGAAGCCTGCGTAGTCGCCGCCTCCCGGATTGAAGATCATCGCGGCGTTGTGCGCCATGGTGAGGCTCGGCACGTACGAGGAGTCCGGCGTGGACGCTCCCATAAGCGCAAACGCGATGGCCGAAACGGCAATAGTCGAGAAAAGCTTCGGTAGGCTATTCATGTGCGGTCCCCCATGGTCATGATAGGGGATTGCCTTCGCCGACGCAAGGCCCGAAGAACCCGCTGGCGTTTGCGAACCTTCATTAGTATTCCGACCTATGTCCGACTCAGCGGTACGCTTCCGCGCGAGCGAGCTAGCGAGGAAGCCACTCCAAGCCGTGAGAAACTCAAAATACATGGCCCCAGCTTTAGCCGGGCCGGATGCTCCCGCAACCGCGACGCGAGTTTTTCCGTCCGGCACAATTACTTTTCTCTTCACCGATATCGAGGGCTCGACGAAGCGTTGGGAGACGCACGGCGACCGCATGCGCGCGGCGGTCGAGAGTCATGATTCGATGCTCCGCGCGATCTTCGAAGCGCACGACGGATACGTCTTCAAAACGGTGGGCGATGCATTCTGTGCCGCGTTTCGACGGCCTGAAGATGCGTTTGCGGCAATGCTCGCAGCGCAACAGATGCTAGCTTCCCAAGATTTTTCTGCAGTCGACCGACTGCGCGTGCGCGCCGCGATTCATACCGGTACCGCTGACGAGCGTGATGGCGACTACTTCGG
>DASZFB010000302.1:0-3556 GCA_035940275.1 Candidatus Eremiobacteraceae bacterium
CGCCACCACCGCATGCGGCAATGAGCGCGCATAGGCTGAGGACAAAAAAGACTTGAATCAAGCTTCGCACAACACCAATCTCCCTCGAATCAGTTTTCGGTCCCTTAGAAAGCAGCATACCCCGACGAGAGCCCCACCTCATTAAATGTCCATGAGCACACTGGAAGTCTCATCTAACCCTCATCGCCAGAGAGCTTGATGAACGAGATAGAACTGCGCGGCGCTGGCTTTCGCGCCTTCCCGCTAACGCCTGACCACTTACCCGCGCTTCAGCGGCTGTTGGAGGCGAGTCGAGACTACTTCGAGCTTGTGCTCGGACGTCCGCCTGGACCGGCTGAAGCACAGTCGGTGCTTCGCGCTGGGCCTGAAGAATGTCGCGATGCGAGTAATAAGATGATATATGGACTCACGCGTGCGGACGGCGGAGACGAAATCATTGGCGTTCTCGATGTCTTCCGCAATTATCCCGAAAGCGGCGCCTGGTACATTGGCCTCTTACTTCTCTCTCCGGATACTCGTGGTAGTGGGCTTGGGCGCGAGGTTGTCGACGCTTTTGTTTACGCTGCAAAAGCGGAGGGAGCCCGGGAAATACAACTCAACGTTGTCGATCAAAACAAAGGTGGACTTCGCTTTTGGACCGAGTGTGGCTTTACCGAGGTGCGGCGTTGGCAACAGCATTTCGGCCAACGCGAAAGCACATTCATCCGAATGCGCCGCCGATTTCATACAAGCCAGCGCGTCGAGCGATTGAGCGCTGCCGTTGTGGATATCCTCTCGCACGAAGAGTATCACGTGACCGTCGCGCGTCTCAAAGAGGAGGTGGCGACAACGACCGAGCCATTTGTCTGGTCGGTCATCGACATGAGCGGCGGCATCGCAGCGCTCGTGCCTGACGACATCAAGTCGGCATGGATCTTTGTCCTCAAAAAAGATACGAGTTCAGGCAGTCACTTCCACCCGAACAGCATCCAGCATATGGCCATGATCGAGGGCCGGGGCAACGCGGTGATCGGCGGTGCGTTGAGTCGGATGACGCGTTTCGCGGCTGCCGCAAACCCAGAGGACGCATGGGTCATCATCGATGAGCGCGTATCCCATGAGTTCTTTCCGGAAGAGACCGATATGGTTGTCATTTCATTCCACACATGCTCGCCCGAGGAACTGCTGGAAATTGACGCGATAAGCGGGCGCCCGCGAGTCTACGAAACTTCGGCGAAAAGCTAGACCGCCGCAGCGCGACGCGTGAAGTACGTCTCATGCACGACCGCAAAAATCTCCGATGGTGGATCATCGGTGGCGCAGCTATTGCACTCGTTCTCGGTTTTGCCGCGCCGCGACAACTCGCTAGTCACTCCTTGACCACCACCGCCTCGCCTGACGCCACGGTACCAGGGCAGCTCCTCACGCCCGATCAAAATACGAATGCTCCTGCGAAAGCGCCGGCGCTCATGCAACTCGCCGTCTACGTCTGTGGCGATGTTCGCCGTCCTGGCGTCTACAAGTTCACTCTCGGTGCGCGAGTGGCTGACGGCATCGAACGCGCAGGCGGTGCGCTTGCGGATGCTGACCTCGAGCAACTCAATCTCGCCGAACCGCTCAGCGACGCCATGAAGATTGATGTTCCGAAGAAGGGTCAAGTTATTGCGGTCAGCGTGTACGAAGGGGCGCCTTCAACATCGCGATCGTTTGGAACGCGGCGTCACGCATCGCGTGGCGGTTCGAGAAATAAGTTGCAACCCGGCCAGACGCTCAACGTCAACACGGCAACGGAGTCAGAGTTGGTCACTCTGCCAGGAGTCGGACCTGGTCTTGCCAGGAGAATCGTTGAGTATCGATCGGCCAACGGCCCTTTCCAAACTGTGGATGATCTTCAGAACGTCTCGGGAATCGGTCCGTCAAAGTTCGAAAGGATGGCACCTTTCATCCGACTATAGTTGCTCGAGCAGTCATCCGGGCCGCCCTCCGCTGCGTAGCAAGAGCTCAGAGGTATGTACTCATGCACATGAATCTCACTCAAATACTCGCGGCCTTGCTCTTCACCTGTCTTCTAATGGTCTCGCAGGTTTTCACACCATCCGGACAGGCCGGCGCCGGTGCGGTCACACTGCAACGAGTGCTCGCGGCAAGCGACTGGCTCAACTCAAAACCCTCTGCCCAAAGCGTGCGCGGCAAGGTCGTCCTGATCGACTTCTACACGTTCGGGTGCATCAATTGCAAGAACGTCCAACCGAATCTACGCTCCCTCTATCGTGATAAATCGCGATCGGATCTGGTTATCTTGAGCATTCACAGTCCCGAAACAGCAGTCGAACGGGACCGTGACCAGCTTACACGTTCACTCGCGGAGCAGGGTGTCGTGTGGCCCGTTGCCGTCGATAACGACTTCGCCATTTGGAATGCCTACAACGTCACGGCTTGGCCAACGCAGATGATCTTTGACCGGGCGGGGCATCTCCGCAAGACGGTGATTGGTGACTCGCAAGACGATACGGTCGACGCGACGGTTGACCGGCTGATCCGCGAAAAGGGTCCATTTTCGTAATCTAGACAGGCAGGAGTTACTTTGCCTGACAAAGTATAGCCTTTGCCATGCAAAGCCGGCGCGCTGATCTCTTTGCCTTTGTCAGTGCGCTCGCCGTGTCTGTTTCGTGCGGACTCCTCACGGCTGTGTGGCACGAGGGCAATGCGGCTCTCTTGTTTGCGATTTTCGCAGGCGCGACGCTTGGGTTTGTGTTTCCCCGCGGCGCGTGGCGCTGGGCCGTCATCCTCGCGCTCTGGGTGCCCGTTCTTCTGGTTCTGCGAATTGAGCTGGTTGCAAGTAACGCACTGTCGTGGTGTCTGCAGAATCCGCCGCAGGCGCAGATCACACCATGGGCGCTCGCACTCATTCCGATTGCGGCCGTCTACGCGGGAGTCGCCGCAGATTGGGTTATTGCAGAGGCACTCCGCTGGCTTGGGTTTGCCAATTGGCAGTGGCTCGATCGCGTCACACCGGCGCTGCGCATCCTCGCATTGTGCTTCGCCGTCTTTGCGGTGTTGGCCACAGGTCTCTTACTCGCGCAACCGCTCCACCCGTACCGCGTCGGCGAAAGCTATTGCTGGGACGAATACTGTTTTGCTGTTACGCAAGTGAAGCGCCTCAAAACAATCGGCACTGGCGCTCACGCTGTCAAAGCACAAGGCGTCTTTTATGTTGTCACAGCCGATATGGAGACGCCGTGGTGGGGACGGTTCAATTGGAGCAACGATGCGGTGTACGCCATCGACTACGACGGCACGAACTACCGTTTCTCGCCTCGGGGCCAGCAAGCGATGGACCGGCTGATGCACTCCGAACGTTCACACTGCCACAAGATTCTCGGCGCGGGCGAAGCGGAGACCATTGTTTTCGATCTGCCGCAGGACG
This sequence comes from Candidatus Eremiobacteraceae bacterium, assembly GCA_035940275.1. GTDB lineage: Bacteria > Vulcanimicrobiota > Vulcanimicrobiia > Eremiobacterales > Eremiobacteraceae > JAFANK01. The sequence continues at coordinate 3,407 of DASZFB010000302.1, forward strand.
TCGTTCAACCGCGACTTCTTGTGCGCGATACCCTCGGCTTTGAAGGTTTGCTTGGCGGCCTTCGCCTCAACCTATTTTACGTGAAGCCGGCGTTCAATTTGCGCTACGATTAGCGCACTAACTTTCGTCCCCTGAGAGAATGCCGTAGAT
>DASZFB010000303.1:0-7499 GCA_035940275.1 Candidatus Eremiobacteraceae bacterium
TCCGCCATGCAATCGGCTCACGTGGCGCGCTTACGTACGGCGTCGGTTACAAGCGATCGCACATCCGGGATTTTGGCGATCCCGGAAATGACTGGATCTACGGTCAGGCAGTCAACGTGGCAGCCGGCGGCCTGCCCACCGACTGCGCTAATGCCTTTACCATCCAGAACTACAACAGCTTCACGTGCGCGTATACACTGTTCAGCAATCGAACTGCCAGCGACTACATCTTTAACGTCGATCACGCACTCGCGAGCGGCAACCACACGATTCGCTGGGGTGCGCTGTACGATGTCACCAACGTCGCCAAGCTCTACAACGTGACGTTGCAACCAAGCAATTTTCTATCACCGTTGTTTGCATCCGCGACGCCGAACGCGGCCTATCCTGTGATCGACAACGCGCCCAATAATGTCGACACAGAATCGGCCTATCTTCAGGACAGCTGGCGTATGGGGAACGCTTGGGAGCTCGACTACGGGTTGCGCAGCGACAGTTTTCAGCTACGGTCGAACGAGTTCGCCAACGATTACACGATGTTCAGCCCGCGGGTGAAGCTGACGAGCATTCTCGGACCACGCTCGAGCGTGTATGTCTTCTATGGTCGCTTCTTTACGCCGTTCTCGTTCGAAAACGTCTCACCATCAGCGGCCTTCACCTTGAACTTGCCGATTCAGCCCACCATCGCGCAATTCGATCTCAAACCGCAGCGCGATTCTGTATACGAAGTGGGCGGTCACCTCCCGGTCGGTTCGGGGGATTTAGGGTTGCGTGTGATGCAGAAGAACGCAACGGATCTCATCGATGACACGCAAGTCGGCCTGACACAACTGCACCAAGACATCAACTATCAGATTGGCCGCATTGCAACGCAAACAGCAGTTCTCCAAATGCCGTTCGGGTCCGGCAACAGCTACTACGTCAGCGTGAACCATACGTACTCAGAAAACAAAGGCTGTGAGACCCAGCTGCTGGCGCCCTGTTTCGGATCGCCAACTGACTTCACGCCTGCGGACCACGAGCAGCGCTGGGGCTCAAATGCTGGCGTGCTGCTCAACAATTCGAGAGGCGGCTGGTTCTCGATGAACGGCGAGTACGGCAGCGGTTTGTCGTCGGCAGGTTGTCCGCCCGGCACGTCGGGGTATTGCAAGTACACGCCGCACACCGTATTCAACGTCGAAGAGGGCATCGCGCTCGGTCAGCAGACAAAACTCGTCGCTCGCGTCGAAAATCTGCTTAACGATCATTTCTACATCACCTATCTGAATGCGCAAGGAAACCATTGGTATACTCAACGGGCCTATAGCATCGGTCTTCAGTTCGGCCCGCACGGGTAGAACGCAGACAGAGCATCGGCGGGCCAGAATGCCATGATGGTGCGCGCAGAGAAGCCAGCGGCTTATGGCTGTAACATTTTCGGCCACAGCGCGGTACAAAGCTGGAGAGCACGTCGCTCTTTTCTTGCCCTGCTACTGCGACGTGCTCTTCCCTTATGTCGGCCAGGCCATGGTTGCCCTGTTTTCGCGCTTGGGTATTGCGCTCGAGTACCCAATGGAGCAGACGTGCTGCGGTCAGCCCGCCTTTAACGCTGGGCAATGGGACGAAGCGCGTACGCTTGGCGCTCGCTTCTCCCGGGTCTTCGGCGAGTATCAGTGGATCGTTGTGCCATCGGGCTCGTGCGGGGCCATGGCACGCGGGTTTTACAAATACATGGATCCTGAATCACCAGCCGCTGCGGTTGGTACTCGCGTCTACGACCTTGCCACCTTTGTGTTTGAGATTCTTGGACGTACGGACGTTGGTGCACGCTTCGACGGACGTGTCACGTATCTCGAGGGCTGTCACGGCAAACGGGAGCTGGGCGCGAGTGCTGCCGCGAAAACACTCTTGAAGGCCGTGCGCGGCCTCGACTACGTGGAACTGCCGAACATCGACGAGTGCTGCGGTTTCGGTGGCACGTTCGCAGTGAAATATCCGGAACTCTCCGTTTCCATGGGTCAGGCGAAATGCACATCGATTGCGCAGACCGGCGCAAGCGTCGTGAGCTCACAAGACTCGAGTTGTCTCATGCACATTGAGGGCCTGATCCGCAAATCGCAACCCTCGACCTCATTACAATTCTTGCATCTGGCGCAGATACTGGCGGCGACGTAGGCGATGACAACGGCTTTCGATCGCAAAGAGGTCGCTCGCGCATTTCAGCACCCCTCAGCATCAGGTGTGCTCGCGTCGACGCTCGAGCGCTCGGTTGAGGCGGCGCACCGAGCGCACGATCAGGTCGAATGGGAAGCCCTGCGCAGCGCCGCCCATGACATCAAAGCCTACGCGATTGCGAACCTTGACACGCTGCTCATGCAGTTCGAAACGCAGTTTACGGCGCGGGGTGGCACGGTTCTGTGGGCGCCGACTGCGAGTGATGGCGTCGCGCATCTTCTCGACATCTGCCGGCGCCACGGTGCGACTTCGGTTGTCAAAGGCAAATCAATGGTCTCCGAAGAGCTCGCGATCAACGAGCATCTTGCGAGCGCCGGTATAGAGCCCGTCGAAACCGACCTGGGCGAATACATCATTCAGCTCGCGGGGCAGCGTCCGTCGCACATCGTTGGTCCCGCGCTGCACCTCTCGCGTCAAGACGTCGGCAAGCTCTTTGCAACGAAACTCGGCATCGCGTACACTGAAGACCCGGAAGCCCTCATGTTGGCGGCACGCACCCGGTTGCGCGCCCGCTACATGCAAGCGCAGGTTGGCATGACCGGTGTCAATTTCGCAGTCGCGGAAACCGGTACAATTGCCGTTATCGAAAATGAAGGCAACGGCGGTCTCTCGTCATCGGTGCCGCCGGTGCACGTCTTCCTGATGGGTATCGAAAAAGTCATTCCGCGGCTCGCGGATCTGCCGATTTTCCTTCGTATTCTTGCGCGCGCTGCAACGGGGCAAAAAATCTCGACCTACACGCATCATTTTCTTGGCGCGGAACCTGGCAAGACCATCTACTGCATTATCGTCGATGCGAATCGCACGAAACTCTTGGCTGATCCCAAGACGCGCGAGTCATTGTACTGTATCCGCTGCGGCGCTTGCCTCAATGTGTGTCCGATCTACCGTCGTGCCGGAGGCTTCGCGTATGGCGGCGCGTACGCGGGGCCGATCGGCGCAGTGATAACACCGCAGCTCGCCGGCATGGAGCGGGCCGGCGAATTGCCGTTTGTATCGACCCTGTGCGGCGCATGCCAGGACGAGTGTCCGGTAAAAATCGATCTGCCACATCAGCTCGTCTACTTGCGCCATAAAGCAGTGGACGGAGGTCACGCGCGATCGAGCGTCATCAACCGCGGCATTGCAATGTGGGCGCGCGCTATGCAGGACCTCTCTTCATATCGTCGCTCGGTTGCGTGGCTGCGACGCGCCGCCGCCATCGGACGAGGCGTCGGATGGTACCCGGGCGTGCTTGGCGCCTGGGCACGGAATCGGACGCTCCCTCAACCTCCCAAACAGAGTTTCAAAGAGTGGTGGGAGCGCACGAGATGAATGATGGACGAGCGGGCGTTCTCAGCGCCGTACGCGAAGCGCTTGAAGATCTACGCGGTCAGGTACACGAGGAACCCGTACCCCGTGAATTCGACGAGCCGAACGAGGAACCAAAGGAGCTTTTTCGACAATTCGCCACAGAGCTAGGAGCGCTACAGGGCGCGGCACGACTCGTGCACGATCGTGCAGCATGTGCGGCTTCGCTTTCATCGTATCTCCGCGAGCGCAACGTTCGCAGCATCGCTGTGCAGTCGAGTCCGCTGGCGCAGGAGATCGCTCGTTTGTTAGATGGTTTTGACGTTTCGCAGGCAGTCGCGCTCGATCGAGTTGCGCTGGAGCGCTGCGACTGCGCGCTGCTCGAAGCACGCTCGTTGCTGGCGGACACCGGATCCGCCATTGTGATCATGGACAACGGGCACGATCGAATGCTTCCCTACTTGCCGCGCACCTGCGTGATCGTCGCGAATATCGCGTCTCTTCATGCGACGTTGACACCGCAGTCGCTCGCATGCATCCGGGATGCCGCGACGTCGGATGCGCGCGGCGAGGCGCTGATCGTCTCCGGACCAAGCAGAACAGCCGACATCGAAAAGGTCCTCGTGCTGGGCGCGCACGGCCCACAAGCTGTGGCGGTCTTTACAATAGAAGCGCAGCCGGCCGGAACTTAGACTTTCCTCGCGAGCTCGCGTTCGCGTTCGAGAAGCTTCCGCTTGCGCTCCGCGCCCCAGCGATAACCACCCGTGCCCCCCGCACGCGGTACGACTCGATGGCATGGAATTACGAGCGCAAGCTGATTGGTTGCGCAAGCGCGTGCGACGGCGCGTGCAGCAGTTGGGCGGCCGATTGACGCGGCAATCTCGCCATACGTTCGCGTTTCTCCGTACGGTATCGCGGTCAGCGCTTTCCACACCGCTCGGGTAAACGCCGTCGCTTGCACATCCATCGCCAAGCCTCGCAGCGGTGTACCCTCTTCAACATTCCGCACGATTGCGCCGACGACCGGTGCGAGTGCCGCATCGTCACGATGCAGATCGGCTGCGCTGAACTCGTGACGTAATCCACGCTCCAGAGCGGCGTCGGAGTCGCCGAGCCTCACGGCGCACATGCCGCGTGTCGTGGCTGCGACGAGGAGCTTTCCCAAACTCGTGTCGACGATCGTGAAGGCAACCTTCGTGCCTTGGCCCTGACGACGATAGTCGGACGGCGTCATGCCCATAAATGCATCACTGTGTTCGTACAACCGGCTGCTCGAACCAAAACCCGCTGAGTAGAGGGCGCTCGTCACCGACTCGCCGTCGCGCAAGTGCCCTTTGAGCCGCTCAATGCGCTGCATGTCTGCATATGCTTTGGGTGTCACGCCGATAGCCGCTTTGAAACTGCGCGCAAGATGGTGCCGGCTCAATCCAAAACGAGCGGAGAGTTCGGAAAGGCTCGGCGCGTCGTCCTGGCGATCGTCGATGTAGCGGCAAATGCGCTGCGCGACATCGTTCGCCGAATCCGCCGATTCAGGCTTGCAGCGCAGGCACGGCCGAAATCCAGCCTCGCGCGCTTGCTGCGGTGATTGAAAAATGATGATGTTCTCGGGCCGCGGGCGGCGCGACGGGCAGCCCGGCCGGCAGAAGATGCCTGTCGTCTTCACCGCATAGATAAACGCGCCGTCGGCCTGGCGATCGCGTCCCATGAGGGCGGCTAAGCGACGGTCGCGGTCAGAGGACTGGTCGTGAAGGAGTGTCTGCATGGTCTTATTGTGCGGCATGCCTTTGGCGAAGTCTATCCGAATCTGAATACCAAACCCTTTGATTGGAGCAACGGACCTTACCCTTTGATTGAAGCAACGGACCTTTAGGTCCGTTTCGGGTCGAAGCATGTACGACGCCATAATCCTAGGCCTTGGGGGCATGGGCAGCGCGGCCGCCGCGCATCTCGCTGCGCGCGGAAAGCGCGTGCTCGGACTCGAGCAATTTACGCCGGCGCACGATCGCGGTTCGTCCCATGGCCAATCCCGTATGATACGCCAAGCCTATTTCGAGGACCCGGCGTACGTTCCGATGCTATTACGCGCTTACGAGCTATGGGCGGGTCTGGAACAGGAAGTCGACGTTCAGCTTTTCATGCGCACCGGTGGTCTCATGGTCGGTCGCACGGACAGCCCGCTCGTGCAAGGCTCTATTCGAAGTGCGAAAGAGCACAATCTCAAGCACGAGGTGCTCAACGCCACTGAAATGGCGCGTCGCTTCCCGGCAGTGAGCCCACGCGACAATGAAGTCGCACTATATGAAGAGCCGGCCGGGGTACTGTTTCCCGAAGCGTGCATCCGAGCGCACCTACAGCGAGCAACAACTTTGGGGGCGGATCTGCGTTTTGAAACAGAGGTGACGTTGTGGGAGTCCACGCCGTTTCAGGTCGCAGTAACAACTGCGGCGGGCGAGCGCTTTGAAGCGGCGCACCTCGTCATCTGCGCCGGAGCGTGGCTCCAGCAGGTCGCGAGCGACCTCAACCTTCCGTTGCAGGTAGAACGCAACGTCGTCCACTGGTTCCAGCCGAGGTTACGACCGGAATTGTTTAGGCCCGACAAACTCCCCGTCTACATCGTCGACCGTAATCAGAAATTCATGCTGTACGGATTTCCGAATATCGGCGAGAGCGGCATCAAAGCCGCATTTCACCATTCCGAAATCTACACGACACCACAAGATGTCGACCGAACCGTTTCCGAGCGCGAAGTGGAGGACGTGCGCGAAGCCTTGGCAGACTGGCTGCCCGCCGGAACCGGCAAACACATCGCGTCATCTGTCTGCTTATATACGCTGACGCCGGATCTGCATTTCCTCATCGGACGTCACCCCCGCGAGGAGAACGTCATCATCGCGGGCGGATTCTCCGGCCACGGTTTCAAGTTCTGCAGCGTTGTAGGTGAGATCATCGCGGATCTCGTTATCGAAGGAGCGACATTTCACGAAGTGAGGCTCTTCGACCCAATGCGCTTTGTGGATCGCTGGACATAATAGATTGTTTGTAGCGGTCGACTTTATGTCGACCGAAAACAAAAGAGCCCGGCAGTGCCGGGCTCGTTCGTCTGTGGTGCGGGTTTAGTATGCGCGCTGCTTTTGGAAGCAATCGCGGCAGTAAACCGGCTTGTCGCCGCGCGGCTGGAACGGCACTTCGGCCGGACCTCCGCAGCTGCTGCAGGTTGTGCTGAACATCTGGCGCTGGCCGCCACCGAATCCACCGCCGCCGCCGCGGCGATCACCGCCGCCTGAAGCACGGCTGGCCTTGCGGGCCTGCCGGCAGTCGGGGCAGCGATTCGGCTTGTTTTGGAAGCCCTTCTGAGCGTAGAATTCTTGCTCACCAGCTGTAAATGTAAATTGTGCGCCGCAATCGACGCACGAAAGTAGTTGGTCGGTATACACGTGTAGTTTGACTCCTCTGCGCTTCCTAGCCGCTTACGGCCATTCTTTTTTCGTCAGCGCTTCGTTTATGGTGTTAAGGTTTCGGGCTATGCGGTGCTGACGATAGCGGAGGGGAGATTGAAGAGTTCCAATTTCGACTTCCGGCCAATACGTTTTCCGCCACAGACTAAAACCATAGGTCATCATATCATCCCCCGGCCCCATAAAGCAAGGCGCGGAGCGCCTTACAAGGTCTCAGAAGCGTGTAAAAACGCCCGAAACAGCGGTTTTTAGCGCGTTGTCTCGAGGCCCAGGCCCGGTTTGCGGGATAAAAAGCGATGCCTAATAGCTTGCCATCGTCGGGTCGATGACCTCTGCCCAAGCGCGAATGCCGCCGATGAGGTTGCGCGCATGACTAAACCCGGCGTCGCGAAGAAGCTGCACCGCGCGCCCGCTGCGCTGGCCGGTCCGGCAATAGACTACAATTTCTTTGTGCTTGGGCAGCTCGTCGAGACGTTCGGCAAGATCCCCGAGCGGAATCTCATACGTGTTCGCCAGCGTGGCAATCTCACGCTCGACCGG
>DASZFB010000304.1:0-8383 GCA_035940275.1 Candidatus Eremiobacteraceae bacterium
GCTACAATCCTGACTGTCTATGCGATAAGCGGTTTGCTCGCCGGCATTGCGGGGATTTTGCTCACGGCGCGCCAGGCACAAGGAGATCCCAATGCCGGGACCGGCTACGAGCTTGATGCAATCGCCGCTGCAGTGCTTGGCGGCGCGAGTCTCTTCGGAGCGCGTGGCTCAATCGTGGGCACGTTCTTGGGGGTCGCGCTCGTACAGATCATGACAAACGGCTTGAACCTGCTCAATTTTGATCCGCAGGTTGCGCGCATGCTTGAGGGTGCTTTGCTCATTACATTTGTCTACATAGATCACCGGCGCAAGCCGAAGGTTGTCGCCGCATGAGGCCGGCGAATGACCTCACACCACCGATCCTCGAAGCGAGAAAGATCTCCAAGAGTTTTGGCAACGTGGTCGCGCTCGAAAACATCGACTTCGAGGCGTACGCCGGAGAAGTCACCGCGCTCATCGGCGACAATGGCGCCGGCAAGTCGACACTTATGAAGGTGATTTCGGGCGCGATCTCGCCAGATTCTGGAACGATCTCCCTGCGTGGCGCGCCCGTCGTATTTCACAGTCCTCGGGATGCGCGCGGCGCGGGCATTGAGACCGCCTACCAAGACCTCGCTCTCGCGCCAGACCTTGACATCCCTGCGAATCTGTTCCTCGCCCGCGAGATCCTTCACCCGGGATTGCTCGGCACACTTGATCTTTTCGATCGCAAAGCGATGCGGCAGCGTGCGCTGGAACATTTGAGCGACTTCGGCATCAGGGTCACCTCGATCGATCAGAAAGTCGACACGCTGTCAGGTGGACAACGCCAAGCGATCGCTGTGGCCCGCACCGTGCTATGGGGCGCTGCGGTTATTATCATGGACGAGCCCACGGCTGCTTTGGGCGTGGCGCAGACCGCGCTCGTGTTGCAGCTCATGCGCAAAGTTCGCGACATGGGGACGGCGGTTATTTTCATCAGCCACAACCTGCCTCAGGTATTCGAGGTGGCCGACCGCATCATTGTCATGCGACATGGCCATCGCGTTGGAACGCTCGATTCGCGAGCCGGCACGATGGAGCAAGCGGTAAGCCTGATGACTGGTGTCACGGACCTGAGCGGCTCGAACCTCTGAAGGGAGGCCGCTTGAAATGCAATCCGGAGGTTCGAGCCGGAGGGCGCTGGAACAAGAGCCTGCCGCATGCAAGATGTATACATAGCCTCAGCCGTGCGCACGCCGATCGGACGGTTTGGAGGCATGCTTAAAGACCTATCGCCGGTCGAGCTGGGAGCGCACGCGATGCGCGCCGCGCTAGGTCGCGCCGGCGTCGAAGGCACGCAGCTTGATCTCTACGTTTTCGGCAACGTCCTGCGCGCGGGGCACGGGCAGCTGTTGCCGCGGCAAGCGGCGCTTAAAGCCGGAGTCCCTGATTCTGTCGACGGCTACGCAGTCGACATGGTCTGTTCTTCAGCAATGATGAGCGTTATGAACGCAACAAACGCGATTCGGCTGGGCGACGCGGATCTCGTACTCGCCGGCGGTTTTGAGTCAATGACGCAAACCGGTTTCGTGATTTCTCAGCGCGCACGGTGGGGATATAAGACGTTGCTGGGGTCGCCAGAACAGCTTGTTGACGTCATGCAATATGATGGTCTCACGGATCCAGTCAACGGCGAACCGATGGGTTCGGAGACAGAACGTCTTGCTCGTGAGATTGCGCCGGTTGAGCTTACGACTAAGAACGGTACGCAGCGAGTCGATCAGGATGAGGGAATTCGGCCGGACACGACGGTGCAAACGCTTGCTAAGCTTCGTCCGGCATTTTCGCCCGACGGTGTGTTGACCGCCGGTAACTCGAGCCAGATTTCCGACGGCGCTGCTGCCGTGCTCTTGGCGAGCAAGGCCGCTGTCGACGCGCACAAGCTACGTCCGCTCGGGAAGATCCTCGGCGGCACGTGGGCAGCCGGCCAGACGTGGCGTTTTCCGGAAGCGCCTATTCCGGCAGTTCGCAAGCTGCTCGACAAGCTCAAGATGAAGCTGAGCGATTTTGAACTCTTCGAAAACAACGAGGCCTTCGCGCTCAACAACCTGTTGTTCGAGCGCCAACTCGGCGTTTCGCGCGACAAGCTCAACGTGCACGGCGGGGCGATCGCGCTGGGTCACCCTATTGGGGCCTCGGGTACGCGTCTCATCGTCACCTTGCTCAACGCCTTACAGGAGCGGGATGCAACCTATGGCATCGCCGCACTCTGCCACGGCACGGGCGGGGCCACGGCGCTAGCCGTCGAGCGAGTCGGTTCATTCTAATGAAGGCGATCTGATGGATCTCGGGCACTTTGCCCAGCGCAACGAGAAGGTTTTGCTTTTCACCGTCGCTGTTCTGGCGGTGCTCGGCGTCGTCGCATACCTCTACACGCCGCAAGCGATTTTCCCCACGATGTCGTTTGCGCGAATCGACGTGGTCGCCGATGCAGGTCAGCTGCCTCCCGAACAGGTCCGCGTTGCCGTAACGTTGCCGCTTGAGCGAGCGATGCAAACGCTGCGAAACGTCACGCAAGTCATGTCAAACTCCACACAGGGATCATCCGAGTTGCTCGTTTCGTTCGATCCCCAAACAGATCCACGCGTGGACCTCGAAGCGGTCAATCAGGCTATCTCCCAGACACGGGCCGTGCTGCCAGCAGGCATCAACCCTGCAGCGTTTGTCGTCAATCCGAATAGCGAACCTGTGCTATCCTACGGGCTCGTGTCGACAACGCTCTCCGAAGCGTTGCTGCGTGAGTTCGCCGAACGCACGATGCTACCGGCATTTGCCGGCGCGCCCGGCATGTCGCGAGTCCTGATCGCCGGCGGGCGGATGCGCGAGTATCATGTGAGGCTCGACCCGGCGCTGCTGTCAGCGTACGGCGTCTCACCTACCCAAGTGCAAACGACGATTGCCGCAGCGAACGACATACGCGCAGTTGGCCTTGCCGACCGTTTCTATCAGCGGTATGTGCTCATCGTTGACTCGTCGCTGCGCGATGCCGCCTCCATCGCGGCGGTACAGGTACCGCTGCGCAATGGGAGTTCGATTCCACTCAGTGCACTCGGCGACGTCGTCCTCGGTGTCGAACCGGCAACCAATGCCGCATCGTACAATGGCCAGCAAGCGGTGACGCTCAACATCTACGGCCTGCCGGGAGCGGATGCGGTGAAGCTCGCGAGGGCCGTTGAAGCGCGGGTTGCGAGAATCGCGCAACGACTACCGACCGGAACAAGCATCAACAAGTATTGGGACCAGACGCGACTGATCACGAGTTCGCAAGCCGCATTGCGCGATGCAATCTTACTCGGCACGTTCTTAGCTGTGCTTGTGATCTTCGCATTCTTGCGAAACTTTCGCATTACGCTCGTGGCAGCCGCCGTGATTCCTCTCGCGATGGCAATCACGCTGCTCGTCATGAACCGCGCCGGCGAGACACTGAACCTCATGAGCGTCGGCGGATTAGCCGTCGCTGTCGGCCTCATTATTGACGACGCTATCGTCGTTTTGGAAAACATCGCACGCAATCTCCGAGCGAACCCTAACCTCGGTACCGCGGCAGTCGTGCGACTCTCGATGTCTCAAATAGCCGCGCCAATGGCCGCGTCAACGGCAACCACGGTAGTCGTTTTTCTGCCGCTTGCGCTCTTGTCGGGTATTCCGGGGTTTTTCTTCCGCGCACTTGCCTTCACGCTCGCATCAGCGCTCATTGTTTCGCTTGGACTCGCGCTGTTCGTGGCGCCGACCCTTGCCGGCCGGTTTCTGCATCCTGAAGCAAAAGCGGAAGAAGATCATGGGTTCATCCAACGGCTGCTCGATAGGTACGAGCCAACGCTTCGCTGGGCGCTCGAGCATCGGCGCACGGTCTTTATTGCGTGCGGCGTCGTTTTGCTCGTAACCGCTGCGCTGCTCGTGCGACTGCCCAGCGACTTTCTTCCCAAAATGGATGAGGGCCAGTTCGAGATTAGCTACGTCATGCCGGTCGGGACCACGCTCGCGGCAAGCGACACGGCTGCTCGAACCATGGAAAAGATTGTCATGGCGCATCCCGGTGTTGCGGCTGAGGGCCGGCTGACGGGGATCGATTCGAACGGCTTTTCGCCGATGCCGCAGAACCGCGGACTCATCCGCATTTCGCTCGTGCCGCAGGGACATCGCGCTTCCTTCGAGCGGATTAGCGACTCGCTACGAGGTCAAATCACCGCTGCGGTGCCCGCGGCACAATTCGATTTCCACCAAATATTGGAAGATATAATCAACGACTTGTCCGGCACGCCCAGAGCCATCGAGGTCATGGTGAGCGGCGAGAGCCAAGGCAAGCTGATTCAAATTGCGAGCCTGCTGAAAGATAAGATCAGCTCGATACCAGGCATTGTCGATGCCAACAGTGGCGTCATTTACGACGATCCTGTTGTACGCATCGCCCCGCTTGGCGCACGCTTGGCGGCGCTTGGGCTCGGACCTTCGGACGTTGCCGACGCGCTCTCCGCCGGAGCCCAAGGAACCATAGCGACCCGAGTACCCGGCGCGATCAATCTCGTGCCGGTACGTATCGAGGTCGCGGGCGCGGGAAGCGGTGACGAAAACGCACTGGGGGGACAGCCGATTATTTCGTCGATCGGACCAACGGCACTCGGTTCGCTTGCGCGACTCCAGCGCGAACCTCTTTCTTCAGACGTCAACGAATTAAACGGCCGGCGCATAGTTCGTGTCTCTGCGAACATCAGCGGCGCCAATCTGTCGTCGGTCGTCGATCGAGTGAAGGTGGTCCTCGCCGGCACACCGCTGCCGCCCGGCTACACCGCAACGATCGGCGGGCAGTACACGGCGCAACAGGCTTCATTCCGTGAGTTCCTCATGGTCATCGTCGTCGCTGTGCTCTTGGTCTTCACGGTCATGCTCGCCACTTTCAATTCGTTCCGATTGCCCGCCGTGATCCTGATGGCGATCCCGCTCGCCCTTATCGGCGTCGCGCTCGGACTATTCTTAACGGGCACGCCACTCAACGTGTCGTCGTTCATGGGTCTGCTGCTCCTGGTCGGCATTGTCGTGAAAAACGGGATCTTGCTCATCGATATGGCCAACAAGCGGCGCGCTGCCGGTGATGACGTCACCCAAGCGCTCGTTATTGCAGGACGAACCAGGCTGCGGCCGATCGTGATGACCACGCTGGCGGCAATCGCCGGTCTCCTACCCTTGGCGGTTGGATTGGGGTCCGGCTCGGAAATGGAGCGGCCACTTGCAATTGCGGTGATCGGCGGCCTTTCGACCGCGACTGCGTTCACACTCATTCTTATCCCCGTACTGTACGCAGGCTTCATCGGCATGCGCGATGTCAAGAGCGAGGAGGCCGCGTGAAGGGTTTCACCCCCGCGCTCGCAGCGTTGGTCGTGTGCGGCCTGTATGAGATCGCCAGCGCCGCTCCAAGGCCGACGCCAAGCCCTGCGGCCTCCAACGCGTACGCGCAGCTCGCTCCCGGTTATGCTCCGCTTGCGTTTGCCGGTCTCACGCTGCAACAGGCACAAGACGACGCGGTAACGCAGTCGCCCGACGTGGAGATCGCTCGCGCGAAGGTCGACGCTGCATCAGCGTCACTCAGTGCGGCGCGCACAGGCATAGGCCCGTCGATCTTTGCAGGTTACGTACGCAATCCTCAGTCAGCTGCGGTGCCGCCGGCGATCGTCACTCAGCACAGCTTCAACGTCGGGCTGTCGACGACGCTTCTGAGCATTACGCAATTTCTTCCGCTGCTGTATCAAGCGGAGGCGACGTATCGGCTCGCGCGCGCTGATGCGGCCGCTGCCGAGCGCAACGAACGAATTCGTGCAGCCAATTTGTACTTTACCGCGCTTCGAACTCGCGCAATAGTCAGCGCGCGGCGAGAAGCGCTCAGTCTGGCCACCGCGCAGCAACAAGCGGCGCAAAAACGCTTCAAAGCCGGCGATGCACCTCATATTGACGTCGTACGGGCCGAGGTGGTGGCGGCTCAAGCGCTAGCAGCGCTGGAAAACGCACAGGCGGCAGACGCGAACGCTGCTCAGGCATTGACCTTGGAAACCGGTGTGGCGGCCGCGGCCATCGCCGATACGGCTCCCGGTTCGCTGCCCGAGGTTACTGCGGCAACGAGTGAGCCGGATTCGGCGGTACAGCGTGCTATGGTGCGGCGCTCAGAAATCATCTCGGCTCGCGAGAACGTCTCCGCAGCGTCAGCGGGCGTGAGTGCAGCGCGCGTCGGCATCTTGCCGACGGTGACGTTCTCTGCCGGATACGAGCACGCAGTCGACGTCGGTAATCCAATTCAGGGCCCAACTGTGAACGCGCTGGTTGAACTACCCCTCACGAGCGCGTCTGGTTCGCGCATTAACGCGGCAACCGCCGCGCTGACGCAAGCGCGCGCGCAAGAGCGCGCCGAGCAGCGACTGGTAACGATTGAGGTCAGCTCTGCCGTTCGCAATCTCAATGCCGCTATCCAGGCGACGGCCGCGTCAACGCGAGCACGGCAAGCAGCACAAGAAGAACTCAACGCCACGGTGATTGGGTATCGCAGCGGAGCTTCATCGAGCCTCGAGCGTACCGCCGCGAGCGCAACGTATGCTGAAGCCCGTCTTGCAGAGCTTGGCGCTATCTACGACGAAGCGTTGGCACGCGCTGTCGTTAATTTGGAGCTTGGACCATAATGGGATTCCTTCGCCGCTGGTGGGCGCTTGTTGCGCTTGTGCTGATTGTCGTGGTGTTCATCTACGCATCGCATCGACGCGCCTCAGAGACGAGTCCCCCGGCACCGGCTATCGCGCTTGCCACTGCCTCGCACGGTACGTTGCTGGTCCGGATTATTGCGCACGGCCGCGTTGGGCCTCCGCCCGGCAGTTCCGCAGCGCTGGCCTTTACTGTCACCGGCCGCGTGCAGCGCATTGACGTGCACGTCGGTGACCACGTTGAGGCGAACCAATCTTTGGTGCAGCTCGAGAGCGAGCCATTCATCCTCGCGGTGGATCAAGCGCGCGGCGACTATGAAGCTGCGTCGGGGACGTTGCAAAGCACCACATCATCGGTTGCCGTGCGCATTGCCGAGGCGGCCGCACTTGCTCGGCAAGCCGATCTCAAAGTGGAAGCCGACGTGCGCGCTTTGCAACGAGCAAAGACGCTGTACACCGCCGGCATTACAGCCGCCCGGGACGTCCAAGCCGCGCAAAACCAGCTCGGGCTTGACGAGGCAGATGCGCGAGCCGCTCATGTCCGCGAGCGGGCTCTTCGTTCGGGGCTCGGAGCGGACGGCGACGGCGGTGGCCAAGCGCGTGCCGATGTGCTCGTCGCTCACGGAGCGGCACAGCGAGCGCAAGCCGCACTCTCTCAGGCTGAACGCAATCTGGCAAATGCGACGTTGCGAGCACCGGCCCCAGGCGTCATCGTTGCGATTCTCAAGCATCCGGGCGAGAGCGTCGACCCGACAACGCCTGTCGTGACCCTTGGTGCCGAACTCGTGCATACGGCGACGCTCAGCGTGCCGGCAGAACAAGCACGCCGTATCCGCGTCGGTGATAGCGCGCAGCTACGCGTCGCTCGTTCTTCAGAAATTTTTGCCGGGAAAGTAGTGGCAACAGTTTCCGCGGTCGATCCGGCGACGCAGCAGGCAACGGTTGTCGTAAGCGGATTCCCCGCGTCAGCGTCGCCCGGAGACGCAGTTGAGGCGGACATTGTCGTGGCATCGATCGCCGGCGTGCTCGTTCCGACGTCTGCTATCGTTCAGGATCCGCAAACGGGCGACACGCTTGTCTTCGTTGCGACTACGGATACGAGCGGGCAGCAGAGGTTCGAGCCGCGCAAGGTAGCCGTTGGCGCCGGCGATCGGACAACGACGCAAATTAAAAGCGGACTGCGATCCGGAGAGAAAGTTGCAGCCGAGGGCGCGTTCGAATTGCTTGCCCCGGCGACCGGCTCCGGCTAACGGACCTAAAGGTCAAACGGATCTAAAGATCCGTTGCTGCAACAGTTTCTATTTCGGTTGCGGTCCTTGTATGATTTGAACGAAAGCATCAGGTCGCAACCATTTCGCAAAGGCAGCTTGAATCTGGTCTGCAGTCATAGCTGAATAGCGGCGTGCTGCGATCTCTTGTTCGTCAAGCGGCAGGTCTGCAGTGGCGCGCGAGAGCAACCCGCCCGCGATAGCATCTTCGCTTGATTCGCGCAACGGAATCTCGTGCAACAACAATGCCTTAGCGATCTGGAGCTCCGCGGCCGTTACAGGAGCGGTCTGCATCGCTTTGATATCTCTTACGATGATGCTTCGCGCCTTGCTGACGTTTTGCGGATCCGAACCGTAATGCACCTCATAGGTCGACCGAGTCTTGCCGACATTGAGGCTGTTGCTCACCTCATA